>NZ_JVPL01000184.1:0-673 GCF_001054655.1 Bacillus sp. 220_BSPC | reverse complement strand
AAGAGATTGCGGCTCTACGAGCCCACATGTTAGGCCATTTTTGGACCTCGCCGTGTCCAATTGGCCATCTTCTTTAAATTAATGGCAGCCAAAGTAAGCATCGCCTGCATCGACAATTTATTAAGTCCCCTTAAAGAAGTCCAACGGATACCATGCTTTTCTTTTGCATCTGCGAATACACGCTCAATCGTTTCTTTACGNNNNGCATATATAGGTTTTACATCTTGATGATGACGCAGATGATCTGCTTCTTCCACATATGTATGCCAGATATGCCGAGTCACCACTTTTTGACCGTCTTTGCTTTCTGTTCACCGAGATAAAAATGAGCATGTTGCACAGATGTGTTTGGGGATTTATGCTCGCGATAGCCCTCTTTATTTGTTGTTGAGTACTTTAATAGCTCTCCCAAAGGGCAAAGGTAACAATCAATATATTCATCGACATAGTCCTGTTTGCGGAAGTTTGTGCGAGGATGTGTATAATGTAAAGCGGGTATGATTTCTTTCTTAAATAGGTAGCTTGTAATTTCCATGGCTTTCACGATCTGGAATGATTTCTTCTTGAAGACGTCCTTGATACACTCGTGTATCTTTACGAACGATTTTCTTTTCAAATTTCCATTTATTCGCACTGGCTTTCACATGTGTGGAATCCACGAAAACGTGTTCAG
>NZ_JVPL01000183.1:0-54853 GCF_001054655.1 Bacillus sp. 220_BSPC | reverse complement strand
GGGGTTCAGAATTTTTTAATTCCGAACCCCTTTTGTCTACAAACTGAAACGGCCTTATCATAGGCCGTTTCTTTTTTAGTTTTAAACTATTTCACAATAAACCTCGACAGAATATTCGGAATTCTCCTATCCCACAATAGATCGAATCCAAAAAATTGGTACTAGGCAGTTTGGCATTAAAAACTTTACTATTATGTGGCAGCACAGGATAATAAGGGGAAGGAAGAAATATTTAATTATATACAGTATTAAGGGGGGAATGACTGTGAAGAAAGGGGAGAAACTGTCTGCGACGGTAGAAACCGTGGGGTTGAGCCAGCGCGAATTTTTAACGATTTTCTTACTTCACTCTTTGAGGATAAAAGCGAATTATCCAAGGGCGATTCATCAGGACCTGAAAAATACGTTCACTGGAAAAGTGCATAGCTATGACTATTTATGTAAAATATCGAATACGCTAGTCGAATCCAATCATTTATCATTATATACGAATAAGGGAAGAAATTATTATCAAATAACGGAAAAAGGCAAAGAGCTTTACATATGGTATCAAGAAAATTTCCTGGAACGGTTTTCCGAAGTGAAAAAGGTCATTGATCGCTTCATGTTCGATTTAAGGGGATCTGGTGAAAACCCACCGGTTGTAAATGAGCTTCCAGAAGAATACAGGTCTTATTTCTCGAAAATAATATCGGTGAAGGATCTTGTCCGTTATGTAACTTTAAAAGCCGCTTTCACTAAGAAACCCATTTATATGGGGGAAATTGGCGATCTGCTTAAAAATCAGTTCGGTTGGATCGCTTCTAACGGCTATTTATACGATTTATCTCATGAAATGGAAGAGAACGGCCTACTTGTCGGCAGGTGGGAAAGTGAAAAACGAACTAAACGGTATTTACGAATAACCGATGAAGGACAGCATCATTACAAACAGATTGCGGATTCTGCGGCCTTTCAAGTCCAGGAAATTCAAAAATACATGGCCAGTGTCGTTATGTTCTTAAAAGAAAAGAGTTATTGATTAGAGAAATGGAACCCCTTAATTTGCAAGGAGAATGAAGTTACATGCTTAAATTGAATTGCTCAAGGGTAAATGTTACTTAAGACACTTCTTAAAAAGGGGGAATGAGTGATGGCGGAAAAACAAGATGAAATGGGAAGCATATTCAGTTTCATTAAAGGCCAGGTAGATAAGCTCCCAATTTCACAATCGAAAAAAACCAAAATGCTCGACCAGCTCTTAAAGCTGAAAACGATGACTGTTGATGCAAGGGAACCGCGAATCGCTCTTGTCGGAAGAAGAGGGTCTGGAAAATCCTCACTGATCAATGCGATGTTTGGTCAGGAACGGCAATATGTCAGTTCCGTTAAATCTGGAACGGGTAAGGGGAAATGGTTATGGTACCCGAGTGATGCCGAACCCAAAATTCGTTTACTGGATTCACGCGGGCTGGGTGAGAGTGAAGCTCCTACGGAAGAGTTCGAAGAAGATACACCATTGGATGAATTGATAAAAGCGGTGACTGAAGAACAGCCTGATGTGTTTCTTTTCTTGATTAAAGCAAAAGAAGCGGATTCACGAATTGAAGAAGATTTACAAGAATTGAATAAGCTGCGCAAGATCGTTAAAGAGAATCACCATTATGATGTTCCTGTCATCTGTGTGGTCACACAAGTGGATGAATTAGATCCGCCACATTATAAACAAGTACCTTTTGATGCCAATCCTAAGAAAAAAAAGAATATTGATGAAGCCATCGTTTTGATGTCAAAACGATTTAAAGATAGTGAAATACCACTTTTGAACATTATTCCTACTTGTTCGTATATTGATTTTGATGAAAGCGGAAATATTGAATATGATATGCGTTGGAACATAGATTTGCTTTCTGATTACTTAATTGAGGCCTTACCCAGTGAGGCGAAGCTGAAGACTGCCAAAGCGATGCAGAGCCAATTCGTTAAGAAGAAATTCGCGCGGACGATAGTGGGAACGTTTACGGCAATCGCAGGTCTAATCGGTGCAGAGCCAATACCTTTTGCCGATTTTCCCATTTTGACCGGCATTCAGGGTTTGATGATTGTGGTGATTGGTTTTATCGCGGATAAAGAAATCAATACGAAAACGGCAAGTGAATTCATTGCAGCGTTAGGAATCAATGTTGGCATCGGACTCCTTGTCAGGGAAGGTGTCAGGGCTGCAGTCCGTTTCATCCCAGGAGCTGGTCTAGTCGTTTCCGGTGCGGTAGCGGGTGCCGTCACTTATGGAATCGGGCAAGCCGCGATAGCTTACTTTCTCGAAAACAAAAATATTGATCAGGCGAAGGAGGCTTACAAGAACGCGAACAAAGAATATAAAAATGAAGACATTGACTCTTAATGTGCAGATTCGAACCATAAACTACACTAAGGTGATATGATAAAGTGGAGTTAGCCGTTCTGTTTCTGCTGCTGGATGGTTCAAGATTTTTGTTTACTAGAGGAGGGATAATCTTCATGTCGTTTTTTCAATCACAGAAGCAAAAAGAATATATACAAAAATTAGAGGAAGCGATTCAGTCCTTTACCGGCCGATCTGAGGCACTTGATGATTCAAAGGGATTTCCTTATGAAAACATTCAGGAGTTAAAGGAATTCGGATACCCCCTATTAACTTTAGCTAAAGAGCATGGCGGATATGGCGGTTCCTTATATGATTTTCTCCTATGCCAAGAAAAAATAGCTCAATTTTGCGGCCCAACAGCCTTAGGAATAGGCTGGCATGTCGGAACGGTACTTTCCTTATCGGAGAAGAGACCATGGGAAAAAGGAGTCATGAAAGAATTGTATGATGAAGTTTCAAAAGGTGCACTAATCAATACGGCAGCATCTGAGGCTGGAACGGGGAGCCCGACGCGCGGAGGCCGACCGGAAACCATCGCGATCAAAAAGGGTAATCAATGGAATTTGAATGGCAGAAAGACTTTTACTACACTCTCTCCCGTCCTTGATATTTTTCTAGTAACGGCATGGGTACCCGAGGATGAGCGACTTGGCACATTTTTAGTTCATCGTGATGTAAAGGGTGTAAGTATAGAAGAAACTTGGGATATGATTTCCATGCAGGGGACAGGAAGTCATGATCTGGTGTTAAAAGATGTCAGCCTGCCTGAAAAGTATTATGTCATGAAAAGCAATCCTGGTGAAAAAAGAAAACCTGAAGCGTGGCTATTACATATACCGGCTTGCTACTTGGGAATCGCAGTGGCTGCCAGAAATTACGCAGTCGAATTTGCGAAAACCTATTCTCCGAATAGCTTACCAGGACCAATCAGGGACCTTCCGAATGTTCAACGCACAATTGGGGAGATGGAACTGGAATTGGGTGAAGCACACCATTTCCTCTACTCTGTCGCAGAAAAATGGGTGCGGCAGCCTGAAAATCATGATGAATTATCGAAGCAATTGGGGGCAGTTAAGTTATCGGTCGTCAACAAATCGATTTCCATCGTCGATAAAGCGATGAGAGTCGTCGGAGCCAAAAGTTTACAACGAAACAATCCCCTGCAACGCTACTATAGGGATGTACGCGCAGGACTTCATAATCCTCCGATGGATGATGCGACAATCACCATGCTCGCAAAATCAGCTCTTTATTAATACTTATTCAAATATTTTTTTGATGGCACTGAAATGATCGTTTCAGTGTTTTTTTCTATTCTTTTTCTAACATTATTTTGTGTTTTCGTTTTAAGTACAGTTTTTAGGTGTAGTCTTTTTTCGTACACATGTAAGACTTCTAGAGTGTGGGGAAAACTAGAACAAAAGTCAAGGTTGAAAAAACCAGGTATTCACAAACTTAAGAACAAACATCTGAATGAATGAATGAGTCTCTACAGAGTTTTTCTTCATTTTTCTTATTTTGTGCCGCTAATCCATATTCCAACTCTCTGTCACTTATACAACCTTTATTTTTTCTAGAATTCGGGAGAAAAATAGTATTAGAAAATCTCTGAATCGGTGCTTGGCTTTTTTATGTTTTATGGGCAGTGCAATAAAGCGATTGAAGGTAGTGTAGAGAAAAGAACCTTTGAAGTGGAATTTAATCCAGACATGTACCATAACATTAAAAAAAGAACGTGCGAATTGTAGTACGATTTCTTTTAGAGTAACATATACTTTACCGGGGTATGGTTTATAATTTGTATGGTTTATCATTACCCTGGTCGTTAATTGTTTCCATACAATCCTGAGGAAAAAGGAAATGGCGTTTATACTCTGAAATTCGACTGCCTGAATACTCTTATAATGTGTTTGTTGATAGTAAACCCGGAAACCTTGCTATCAGGTTAGTCCCATAGAGTTTGAGGTTGATAAAAATTTGAGGAGAATTTAAATTTTATGGTAAAGTCTAGTGCTATCCATTCGTTATAGAGGCCAAATAATAAGGAAAAAGGGGAATTTATATGAACTTAGATGGGGTTAGCAAACATCTATTAATTTGCAACGGGAAAACATGTACGAAAAATGGAGCAGAAGAAGTAACAGAGACGATTAGAGGGGAATTGAAAAACTTAGAACTACAAAAGGAGATTCACACAACAAAAACATTATGCAACGGCCAATGCAAGCATGGTCCGATTGCTGTTCTATATCCACAAGGAACCTGGTATAAAGAAATGAATAAAACAAAAAGTAAAGAACTTATTCGTCAATTGAAAGAAAATGACAATGTTCATCTAGGTTCTGAACTTTATTACCATGATGGGAAAACATTCAAGAACCAGCAGAGTGAATGAACTGTAACATCTCACTTCTATATCTAAAAAGGGTTTCTGTATAGGACGCTTTTCTGGAAGAAAAAAATTTCGATATTCAGTGGACTGATCATTTTTAACAAATCAGTCGATAATTCTCCCCATTAATACTAATTGAAAATAATGGTAATTGAAAATTGTTCTCTTGGAAAATTCAACAGTTTTACCAATATGGAAAAAAGTACCTACCCGATCTTTAAGAACGGGTATTTTTTATATAACATTACCTCAATTTCTTTCCTGGATGGAGGAAGAGGTAACTTTTATTTTCCTCATAATAATTTCACTAGCTTATCATTATCTATCTTGTTATGATTGATATACCTGTCTAAATATTCGAAAAATATCGAAAGTTCGGTGTAGAAATGAATCTTATGACCAAAGATTTACTGATTAACTTTTTACTTATCCTTTTTCCGATCTTTTTATTGCAAATGAGCTATCTAGTGAAGTACGTATACCGTTTAGATGCATTAAAAGGATCCTTCCTATCGATTTTCCCTATTCTTTCACTTGTTCTATGCATGCTATTTCCCGTTGTAATAGAAGAGGATTTTGTTTGGGACCTTAGATGGATCCCTTTTCTGTTAGGCGGTTTATATGGAGGCTATCGGTTAGGAATCATATTGATAGTCATCACTCTTATTATCCGTTATTTATCAGGGGGTGATAATGGATTTTACATATCATGCATCACTTTTCCACTTGTGGGTGTTTCCTTGTTTTTTATATCTAAATACTATTTGAAACTCTCTGTCAGTAAAAAAATTCTCATCGGTATATCATTAATCTTCATTGTACATATTCTCACGCAGTTTATTTCAACAGTAGTATTTGAACTTACTATCGGCATAAGTCTATGGAAACAATACTTCACGATCCAAGTCATTGGAATCGTTGTTGTAATCTTACTATGGGAGGTCATCCTCACTAATTTTCAGGTTCTCGAAAAATTAGTGAAAGCGGAAAAATTGCAAATCGTTAGCCATCTGGCTGCAAGCATATCTCATGAAGTCAGAAATCCCCTTACAGTTACCAGGGGCTATATACAAATGTTAAGCGAAGACGTTTCTTCCCATACAAAGATCAGATATGCAAATATTGCATTGAAGGAATTAGATCGGGCCACGGATGTCATTAATGATTATTTGACGTTTGCTGCCATAAGCCCTGAAAACACGGAGCGATTAAAGGTATCGGAGGAAATTCAGCATGTCGTGAACAGCATAAAACCCCTGGCTGACAATAATGGAACAGAATTGAAGTTATCCTTATTCGAAGATGGAGCTTATTATATCATGGGGGAAAGGAAGAAATTCCAGCAGAGTTTGTTCAATATCTTAAAGAATGGCATAGAATCGATGGACCATGATGGCAAAATATACGTACATTTGATTCATGCTGCCTCCACCATCCAAATTAAGATCCAAGATCAGGGAATTGGAATGACACAGGAACAAATATATCGTTTAGGTGAGCCTTACTTCACGACAAAAAATAAAGGGACGGGATTGGGCATGATGGTTTCATATAGCGTTATCAAAAGCATGGATGGTACGGTACATGTGTCAAGTGTACAAGGGAAAGGGACATGTTTCTCCATTAACCTGCCCATACATAAATACGAGCCTAATTGAGTTTAGTGTAAATTGACAGTTTTAAAACTCATAGATTACAATTTAAGTAAATTACCAATTATTATGAAATAATTCAATGACGCATTTGATACCTAAGGGAGATGATTGAATGAAATCGCTTACAGATGGACAAATCATTTGGGAACCGACAAAGGAACAAATCGAGCAAACGGTATTGACGCAATATGTGAAATGGTTAAAAGAAAAGAAAGGTTTAACATTTCATGATTATCATGAATTATGGAAATGGTCGGTAGATGAACTGGAGCAATTTTGGGCTTCAATTTGGGATTATTGTGATGTAAAAGCCGGCAGGAAATATGACAGGGTTTTAGCGGAGCAATCTATGCCAGGTGCGAAATGGTTCGAGGGGGCAAGGCTTAATTATGCTGAAAATGCATTATTGAATGATCAAGAAGAGAAAACGGCGATATTTTTTCGTTCCGAACATATTAGGCAGCAAGAGGTTAGCTGGAAAGAGTTGAAAGAAAAAGTGGCCTCTGTCGCCCATTCATTAAGGAAACTTGGTGTGAAATCCGGTGACCGTGTTGTTGCCTATATGCCAAACATACCCGAAGCGGTGATAGCTTTCTTGGCAACTGTGAGCATTGGTGCCATCTGGTCCAGTTGTTCACCTGACTTTGGGGCAAGAAGTGTCATAGATCGTTTCAAACAGATTGAACCGGTTGTATTACTGGCGGTTGATGGGTATCAATACAATGGAAATGTACATGATAAAACACCAGTCGTCTCACAGCTTAAACAGGAATTGGTCTCTGTTAAGCATACCGTGCTGGTTCCTTACATAGAAAAGAAGATTTTGGAAGTGAGTCTGACAGATACGATTCCGTGGGATGACCTTTTAAAAGAAAAGGCAGAATTATCTTTTGAAAGTGTTCCTTTCGATCATCCGCTTTGGATTCTCTATTCATCAGGTACAACCGGGATGCCAAAACCGATTGTACAAGGGCATGGCGGTATATTATTGGAGCATTTTAAATCAACAAGAATCCATCAAGGCTTGACTTCCGAGGATACCGTATTCTGGTTTACGACGACAGGCTGGATGATGTGGAATCTCCTTATGGGTGGTTTGCTAAATGAAGGTACCATCGTCCTTTATGACGGCAGTCCTTCTTTTCCGAATATGGAGGTTCTTTGGGAATTGGCGGAAGATACAGGCATGACCTTCTTTGGAACAAGTGCACCATTCCTTACGAATTCCATGAAGTTAGGAAACAAGCCTCTGGGAAAATATGATTTATCGAAATTGAAGGCTCTTTTTTCCACTGGAGCTCCATTATCTGGAGACGGTTATATATGGGTGTATGAAAATGTCAAAAAGGATATCTGGCTCAGTTCATCCAGTGGCGGGACCGATGTATGTGCCGGATTTGTAGGCGGAGTTCCAATATTGCCCGTGAGAATCGGAGAGATACAAGGAAGGGCATTGGGTGTTTGTGCGGAAGCCTTTGATGAGCATGGTCAAACATTGATTAATGAAGTCGGGGAATTGGTCATTACCAAACCGATGCCGTCCATGCCGCTATATTTCTGGAATGATCAAGATGGGACAAGATACTACGAGAGTTATTTCGATACGTATCCTGGTATATGGAAACATGGTGATTGGATAAAGATCGACGACAAGGGCAGCTGTATCATTTATGGACGTTCCGACTCGACCATCAATCGTTCTGGTGTACGGATGGGAACTAGCGATATCTACCGGGTCGTCGAAGCGATAGACGAGGTGATGGAAAGCCTAGTCATTGATAGGGAAGTGCTTGGCCGCGGTTCCTCACTGCTGTTGTTCGTAGTCCTAAAGCCCGGGGAAAGTCTGGATCCAGCATTGACGGCAAAAATCAAGGAACAAATCAGAGGGCATGTATCCCCTCGCTTTATCCCTGACCAAATCCATGTCGTTGGACAAATTCCTAAAACGTTGAACGGAAAGAAGATGGAAGTCCCGATACGTAAAGTATTATTAGGTTTCGAGTTTGATAAAGTAGTGAATGCAGACTCCATGGGAAATCCAGAATCGCTACAGTATTTTAAAGAATTGGCACTCGAGTTGAATGAGAAAAAAATATTCTAGAATTCAGGCGGAGCAGAAAAGCTCCGTCTTTTATTTGTTTTTCCTGAATGGCCTTGGTGTTAATTCCCCAATAAGGTTCACTCTTCTGGAGTGGCCTGCCATCGTAAAAAATATATTACTGTTGGAAATATTTTCTTGACAATTTAAAAACAGATGAATAGAATAAAATGGAAAGTCAGTAAGTACTGACAGTCCATTCGGAGGAAGTGAGAGCATGAATAGCAGTAATAAGCTTAGTACCGATGATAAGCTGCTGTTGGCGGCAATCGATCTAATTGCAGAGAAAGGGTACAATGGTGTTTCTACTCAGGAAATTGCTGGTTCCGCAGGTTTTAGTGAAAAAACACTATTCCGTCGGTTTGGAAGCAAGCAAAATCTTTTAGAAACGGCATTTGACCGATATCATTATGCTGAAGAGATGACCAAACTTTTTAATGAAGAGCAAATCGTGTGGGATTTGCATTCAGATTTACAACTGATCAGTCGAACATATCATGAAATCATGAATCGTAACCGGAAAATGATTATGATAAGTATCAAGGAGGAAGGCAATTTACCTGGTTTTCGAGAAAAAACACAAAAGCATCCCCGACAGTTACTGGGAATTTTGACAAACTATTTTAACACGATGCATGAAAAAGGAAAGCTTATTCCCACAGACCCAGAGCTTCAGGCATTGTCGTTCATGATGATGAATTTTGGTGCCTTTATGAACAATCTTGATGCCGATGAGAACTATCCAACCGTGTCCCTGGAGGCATTTATCATGGAGAGTGTGCAAACATTTACTAGGGCTTTGACTCCCTAGTTTTTGAATAATTATAATGACAGTTAGTACTGACGTACCATTGTGATTGTAAAGGAAATGCCAATTTTTAATGAACTAAAAAAATAGATTAAATGACAGGAGATTATGAATATGAAATCAAGTAATACAATAGTATGGATTAATGTATTTACAGCTAAACCAGGCAAACTAGATGAATTGGTTGCTATCCAAGCTGAAGAACTGCTCAATTTCAAGAAGGGATCACAAGGTGTTCCCGGTTGGATCAGCAGCCGTTGGCATCGTTCTGTAGATAATGATAAGGCAATTATGGTAACGACCTTTGAGAGTATTGATTTTCATAAAAATTGGTTAGAAAAAAGTGAATTCAGAGAACATCTTAACAAAATAAACCATCTGATTGAAGATACAGAAGGTGGGTACTACACGTTAGTGGAAGAGATTGAAAATATGTAAATCCATCAACTTATAAAGGTTATATTCTTAAAACAATTAATTGGCCAGTCAGTTTTTACGAGGAGGCGAAAACATTGGAAAAATTAAAGATTGGAATTATCTTAGGAAGCACACGAATAGGACGCGTAAGTCCACAAGTGGGAAATTGGGTTAAAGAAATAGCTGATAAACGAGAAGATGCAACTTATGAAATCGTCGATATCGCAGATTTCAAATTGCCGTTTTTTGGAGAAGGCACTGGTAAAGAACCAGGATTATTAGCTTGGTCAGAAAAACTCTCTAGCTTGGATGGTTTTGTGTTTATCGTACAAGAATATAATCACAGCATTACAGGGGCATTAAAAAACGCACTTGATTCCGCACGTGATGAATGGAACAACAAAGCTGCGGGCATCGTAAGCTATGGTTCAACTGGCGGAGCCCGTGCAGCCGAACATTTGCGTGGCATATTAGGGGAATTACTAGTTGCGGACGTTCGTGTAAATCCAACATTATCGCTATTTACAGACTTTGAAAACTTCAAAACGTTTAAACCAGCTGATTTACACCTTGGTAATGTCCATGCAATGCTAGATCAAACAATTGCATGGAGCGGTGCGCTAAAAAATTTACGTTAAGCTTGATAGTTTACTAGCTAGGTCCTTCCTCTCTAACTATTTAACAAAAATTCATGTTAGTAAGTACTGAAACCTAAATAAATGGTGCATAAAGAGCTTACTCCTTAAACAGGCTGCCTCTACATTCAAACCATCTTTTCACTTCAGTGATAAGTGAATTCGGATCGTATATTTTAAACAAAACGAGACAAAACGAGACAGCAATCTCATTTTGTCTCGTTTTGTTTCTGCTGAAAATAGCTAAAGTCCTAATTTTATCGCCTCCCATTTTGGCACGGCAATTGCACTATATAAGATTGACTCGCTATTACTGATTGGGGGCTGAAAAATGGAAACGGTTCAATCGAATGAAATAAAGTTATCACAGGACAAAGCTTATTGGATGTACAAGAAAATGCTGGAGATCAGAAAATTCGAAGACCAAGTTCATGAATCTTTTGCAAAAGGGATTTTACCTGGGTTTGTCCATTTATATGCAGGGGAAGAAGCGGTTGCTGTTGGTGTATGTGCCCATCTATCCGAAAAGGACAGCATTACAAGCACCCACAGAGGCCATGGCCACTGTATTGCAAAAGAATGCGACCTAAACGGGATGATGGCTGAAATCTATGGGAAAGTGACCGGGCTTTGCAAAGGAAAAGGCGGTTCCATGCATATTGCCGATTTGGATAAAGGGATGTTAGGTGCAAACGGGATAGTCGGTGGAGGCTTTCCGCTCGCATGCGGTGCAGCATTAACTGCCAAATATAAAAAGACCGATCACGTTAGTGTATGTTTTTTTGGTGACGGTGCCAATAATCATGGGACATTCCATGAAGGGATAAATCTGGCGGCAATCTGGAAGCTGCCCGTAATATTCATCGCTGAAAATAATGGGTATGGGGAAGCCACGCCTTTCGACTATGCTTCTAGCTGTAAAACGATAGCCGATCGTGCGATAAGCTACAATATCCCGGGTGTCCGGGTGGATGGGAAAGATGTATTGGCTGTGTATAAGGCTGCTGAAGAAGCCGTTCAGAGGGCTCGCAGGGGAGAAGGCCCATCATTGATCGAATGCGTTACTTATCGTAATTATGGCCACTTCGAGGGAGATGCACAGAAGTATAAAAAGGAACAAGACAAAAAGGAGCATAAACAAGAGAAAGATGCGATTGCCCTATTTAGGAATTACTTGCTGAATCAGAATCTGCTGGCGGAAAAAGAACTGATTTCTCTTGAGAATGCCGTTGCGGAATCTATTAAACAAGCAGTCAAGTTCAGTGAAGATAGCCCATATCCAGAGGCATCCGATTTATTAAACGATGTTTATGTATCTTATTAAAGTATAAAAGGAGGAATTGAGATGAGTAGAAAAATCAGTATGTCACAGGCAATAAATGAAGCAATGGCCATGGCAATGAGAAAAGATGAAAATGTCATCCTTATGGGAGAAGATGTAGCCGGCGGTGCAGAGGTCGATCATTTGCAGGATGACGAAGCATGGGGGGGGGTTTTAGGTGTCACGAAAGGATTGGTTCAAGAATTTGGCCGGGATAGAATCCTTGATACACCCATTGCGGAAGCAGGATATATGGGAGCGGCCATGGCAGCCGCTTCGACAGGCTTGCGACCGATTGCCGAGTTAATGTTCAACGATTTCATTGGCAGCTGTTTGGATGAAGTATTGAATCAAGGTGCGAAGTTCCGCTATATGTTTGGCGGTAAAGCACAGGTTCCCGTGACGATCCGTACGATGCATGGTGCAGGGTTCAGGGCTGCAGCTCAGCATTCACAAAGCCTTTATGCCTTGTTCACCAGCATTCCTGGATTGAAGGTCGTCGTTCCCTCATCCCCCTATGACGCAAAAGGGCTCTTACTTTCAGCCATTGAAGATAATGACCCCGTCATCTTTTTTGAAGATAAAACGCTATACAACATGGTAGGGGAGGTTCCGGAAGGCTACTATACAATTCCAATCGGTAAAGCTGAAATGAAAAGGAAAGGCTCGGATTTGACAATCGTTGCCATCGGTAAACAAGTTCACACCGCGATGGAGGCTGCTGAAAAACTCACAGCTAAAGGCATTGAAGTTGAGATTGTCGATCCGCGGAGCTTGTCACCACTGGATGAAGAATCGATTCTCTCCTCTGTGGCAAAAACAAATCGTTTGATCGTGATCGATGAAGCGAACCCAAGATGCAGCGTTGCAACGGATATTGCCGCACTGGTGGCGGATAAGGGGTTTGATACGCTCGATGCGCCAATTAAGAGGATTACGGCACCACATACACCTGTCCCTTTTTCTCCACCGCTTGAAGATTTGTACCTTCCTACATCAGAAAAAGTGATACAAGTCGTTTCAGAATTATTAGGGGAACCTTCCATTCTAGGAGTGTAAATAAATCCAGATGCATGCTCCAGCTTTTTTGCATTGAACTGCAAAAGTTGGAGCAACAAAACCAATGATGGACAAACAAACCATTATGAAGGGAGAAATTAGATATGGCTGTCGAAGTGGTAATGCCGAAATTGGGCATGGCAATGAAAGAAGGCACTGTTTCGTTATGGAGTAAGGCTGTTGGGGATCCAGTCGAAAAAGGTGAAGCAATAGCCAGCATCAATTCAGAGAAAATAGAAATGGATATTGAATCTCCAGCGGAAGGTACGATTCTGAATATAGCTGTTCAAGAAGGACAAGGAGTACCTCCAGGAACCGTTATCTGTCATATCGGAGATCCGAATGAAAAAATAAAGATCGATGAACCTGTTGCTGTAGAGACCCAGTTGAAAATTGATGAACAAGAAAAGCCGAAAACAAAAGAGTCCCCCACTTTGCCAATGGGAGATCGATTGATGATCACTCCGGTTGCACGAAAAATGGCACAGGCAGCGAATCTTGACATTGAAAAGATAGAAGGCACCGGGCCAGGAGGAAGAATCACTAAAGAAGATGTCCAGAAAGTAATTGAGGAAAGGGATTCCATCCCGGTAAATACAGAAAAAAGAATAGTTCCGCCCAAACCTGCTATAGAGAGTCAGCAGCAGATTCCTGTTATGGGAATGAGGAACATCATTGCCAAACGTATGAAAGAGAGCTTGCAAAGCAGTGCCCAATTAACGCTAACGATGAAAGTTGATGTCACTGATCTAGTCATTTTGCAAAAACAGGCTACAGAAACACTGCAAAAACACGACTCAACTAAATTGACTATAACGGACTTTGTTGCCAAGGCTGTCGTGCTTTCACTTAAAGAGCACCCTAAAATGAATAGTGCCTATATTGAAGATAACATCATTTTGTATGAGCATATCCATCTTGGATTAGCGGTGGCATTGGAGAATGGACTAGTGGTTCCCGTCATAAGAAATGCCGAAAATTGTACCCTAAGACAGTTATCGAATAAGGGAAAGGAGTTGGCCCGGTGCGCACGTAACGGTCAATTGCCAATTGAAGACATGCAAGGGTCCACTTTTACAATCAGTAACCTCGGGGCATTTGGCGTTGAGCATTTTACACCCATTCTCAATACTCCGGAAACGGGGATACTTGGAATTGGCTCTGCTTACGATACCCCGCTTTATATTGGTGAAGAATTGGAGAGGAGAACGATCTTGCCACTCAGTTTAACTTTTGATCACCGTGTACTGGACGGAGCACCCGCTGCTGCCTTTTTACAAACACTAAAACGGTATTTAGAAGAGCCGATCACCGTTATTTTATAGAAAAGGAGGGAAAGCCTTGAATCGTATAGTTATTATAGGCGGTGGTCCTGCAGGGTATGTAGCGGCAATCACTGCTGCCCAGCAGGATAAGGAGGTCATATTGGTAGTCGATGGGCCATTGGGCGGAACCTGTTTAAACGAAGGCTGCATGCCAACGAAATCATTATTGAAAAGTGCCGATACGTATGACTTGGTGAAAAATGCCGGGCAAATGGGAATTCGCCTTTCCCCCCATTCGATTGAAGTCGATTGGGATACCGTACAGGAACGAAAAAGAGAGGTCATCTTTAAACTAGTGAACGGCATTCGATATTTAATGGGTAAGAATAAAATAAAAGTTATACAGGGCAGAGCTTCTATCCTTTCAAGCAATCGACTGCGGATCGAGAACGGAAATGAAAATGAAGTGATTGATGCAAGTAAGATCATCATTTCAACGGGTTCTGAACCGATTCCACTACCTTTTGCGCCGTTTGATGGTGAATGGATCATTCACAGTGGTCATGCCATGTCACTTCCTGCCATTCCCGATTCCCTGCTAATTGTCGGAGGGGGCGTCATCGGATGTGAATTTGCCAGCATTTATAGCAGGATGGGCGCCGAGGTTACCGTTATCGAAATGGGGGAAAAGCTGCTTCCAGGGGAAGATGAGGATATCACGAGCATACTGCATGAAGAATTGAAAAACCAAGGCGTTACGGTCCATACCTCCACAGCTGTCAAAAACATCAATGCAACCAGTAAAACAGTATATTTAGAGAATAGCGATGGCAAATTGGAAGAAATGCAAGCTGATTACGTACTCGTATCTATAGGGAGAAGACCAAGAGTGAACGGAATAGGCTTAGAGGAAAACGATATTGATTTTTCCCGACTTGGCATCTCGGTGGATGATCGAATGCAAACAAGCAATCCATCGATTTATGCCTGCGGTGATGTGATAGGGGGCATCCAACTTGCCCATGTAGCTTTTCATGAAGGGCGTGTGGCGGCCCTGAATGCCTGCGGTCAATTTGCACAAGTGAATTACCGGGCAATCCCTCGCTGCATTTATACCTCCCCCGAGATTGCGAGTGTAGGCTTGACCGAAAAAGAAGCGCGTCAAAAATATGGTGAAATAAAAGTAGGTGAATTCGCTTTTTCGGCAAATGGGAAAGCTGTCCTTTCCAATAAACCGGTAGGAAAGGTCAAAATCCTAGTGAATCCACAATATAATGAAATTTTAGGTTTTTCCATTGTTGGTCAGCATGCAACAGAATTGATTGGACAAGGAACGATCATGCTGCATGCAGAAATAACGGCAGATATGATGGAAGATTTAGTGGCGGCGCATCCAACCTTGTCGGAAGCCATACATGAAGCTCTTTTAAATGTTGTTGGTCAAGCTGTGCATTGCTAAAACTGAAGGGGGAATTTGTATGGCTAGCGGTCAACGGATGGCGATAGTCACTGGTGCAGGTCGTGGTATCGGACGTGCCATTGCTTTAAGATTAGCTCAAGATGGATTGAATGTGGTCATTAACGACGTCAATCTGGATACGGCTGAATCGGTCGTGAATGAGATAAGGGAATTTGGACGTGAAAGTTTTGCCGTTAAAGCGGATGTAAGCAATAGACGGGAAGTATTCGAAATGGTGAATCAAGTTGTGGAACGTTTTGGACAACTGGATGTTATGGTTTCAAATGCAGGAATTGCACAAATAAAGCCTCTATTGGAAGTAACTCAAGAAGATCTTGAACAGATTTTCAATATAAATGTAAATGGTGTCCTCTTTTGCCTGCAAGCCGCGGCAGAACAAATGAAAAAGCAAGAAGGCGGGAAAATCATAAGTGCTGCCAGCATCGCCAGTTATAAAGGATTTAGCTTACTAGGTACATACTCGGCCACGAAATTTGCCGTAAGAGGAATTACACAAGCGGCTGCACAGGAATTAGCCCAGTTTGGCATTACGGTGAATGCCTACTGTCCAGGAATTGTCGGGACGCAAATGTGGGATTTAATCGATGAAAAAATGGGTCAATATATGAATCTTGCTAAAGGGGAAACATTTAAAAAGTTTACAGATTCCATAACCTTAGGACGGTCCGAAACCCCAGAAGACGTAGCGAAATTCGTCTCTTACCTCGCTTCACCGGATTCGGATTATATGACAGGTCAATCCATCATGATTGATGGAGGAGTTATTTTTTCATAAACTTTATTGTTTTAAATGGAGAAGCATCATGTGAATGATCACATGATGCTTTTTTGTAAACTCAATCTATATATTGTAAGCGAATACATAATCTACTATAATTAAAAAGACCTCGAATAACATCCTATTTTATTACTCCATGGTATTTTTCCTCTAGATTGACTGGTCAAATGAAGGTTCAAACCAAATGATTAGAGGAGGATTATATGCTATCCACCAGTTGTTATCTACGTACATGGGAACGCTTTGTCAGTGAAGGGGTTCTCGATTCAAATCGTCTGAACAAGCGAATAATGGAATCCTGGTATCGCTGCAAAAAAGATCAAGTCAACCCATACCTTAATAAAGGCAAACATATTTTGACGGATGAATTATTGGACATTCAAAGAGAAAAAAACTCCTTCCTATTAGAAGTGGCATCACCCCAATTATCCAGGATGAATCAATCGATAAAAGAATCTGGAATGATGGCTTTATTGGTCGATCCGGATGGGTATGTCCTTTCACTTTCCGGAAACGAGAAAATCCTCGATGAGGCAGGAAAAATAAATTTTGTGGAGGGCGTATGCTGGACGGAGGGTGAGGTCGGAACGAACGCAATTGGAACAGCTTTGAAAACGGGTGAAGCCGTAATGATCCAAGGTACCGAGCACTATTCGATTGCCTCGCACAAATGGAGTTGCTCTGCGATGCCCATATTAAATGAAGACGGTAAGATATTGGGAGTTTTGGATATATCATGTCCAGTAGAATATTTCCATCCCTCCATGCTGGGGATGGTAGCCAATTTGGCATATACGATCGAACAGGAAATGGGAATGCGTTCCTATAAAAAGGAGCTGGCACTGACCCAGCACTCGATAGAACTTGCAGAAACCTATCCAGATTTGCCTTTTATCGTATGTAATCATAAACAAATGATAATCTCCGCCAGTAAACAGGTTCGCAAAAAAATTCCTCAATCCATTGGTATGGCGTTGGCCGATCTGTTAAATCATGGATATCGAATCGTAAAGGAAAATCCGCTTCTATCCAAAGAGGATAATAGGATTTCCGGTAAGTGTTTATTCTTATCGGAGAATCATGGTCGTGAAGCCAATAGGCTTTTTCCTACTTCAATGCCTTTAGAAAGATTTGCCTTCGAAGGGGAAAGAGGGATTAGTGAATCCTTTCATAACACATTACGTAAAGTGAAGCTTGTTGCACCGACAGAAGCAAATGTGTATATATCCGGTGAAACAGGTGTCGGGAAAGAGCTTATTGCCAAGGCTATTCATGATAATGGCATCCGCAAAAAAGGACCGTTCGTCACGATAAATTGCGGAGCCATACCTAAGGATTTAATGGAAAGTGAACTATTCGGGTATGTTGAGGGCGCTTTTACAGGTGCTAAACGGCAAGGTCACAAAGGGAAGTTCGAGCAGGCAAATGGAGGAACCATTTTTCTCGATGAAATCGGTGAAATCCCTTCAGCGATGCAGGTTGCCTTACTGCGTGTTCTTCAGGAAAGAAAAATCGTTCCGATCGGCGGCACAAAAAGCATATCATTGGATATTCGCATTATCACTGCAACACACCGTAATCTTGAAGAGCTTGTCAATGAAGGGTCCTTTCGGAAGGATTTATACTATCGGCTGAACGTTTACCCCATTCATGTACCTCCCTTAAGGGAAAGGATTGAAGATATTCCTTATCTAGTCAACTACTTGTGTTCGAAGAATAATTGGAATAGTCCATTAACGGAAGAATTATTGAATCGTTTAAAGGAGTACAATTGGCCAGGCAATATTAGAGAATTGCAGAATGTACTTCAGCGATTGACCATCTTACTAGCAGAAGGACCTCTGGATTATGTTAAAGTGTTGAATTCCATGCATTCACAGCCGGTTACACAGCATGATGATTTCCCTGCATGGGAGGAACCTGGTGGTAAAAAAGGAATCAAGGGAAATGAACTGACGATCCGTGAAAAAATTCAACGGGATCTAATGATAGAGGCATTACAAAAATCAAGAGGAAATGTCACTGCTGCAGCAAAGCTGATGGATATACCAAGAAGTACATTTTACAAGCGGCTCCATAAGTATGGTATATAGACATGCGTGTGTACATTATGTAAGAAAAGCAGACTTATAGAAATCCTTGAAAAATGAAAGGGGTATGGCAAATGAAAACGAGAATGACAGAATTATTGGGGATTGAATATCCGATTATTTGCGGCGGGATGTTTCAAGTTGGCCGAGCCCCGCTCGCAGCCGCTGTTTCAGAAGCGGGGGGACTTGGTATCATCACTTCGAAAACACAGGTGACACCAGAGGGTCTCCGTGATGAAATACGCAAAGTTAAAACTTTGACCAAGAAACCCTTTGCTGTCAACCTGAACCTGTTTCCAAGTCAAACGGCAACCCCGAATGATGAGTTCATCGATATTTTAATTGAGGAAGATGTGAAAATTGTTGAAACGAGTGGCCGAAGCCCAGAAAGTTTAATGCCCAGACTTAAAGAGCACGGCTTTACCGTGTTACATAAGGTAGCGAACGTCAAAAACGCTGTGTCTGCAGAGAAATTAGGAGTCGATGCCATTATTATTGTCGGGAATGAAACAGGAGGACATCCAGGCATGGGGGATGTAGGAACGCTTGTCATGCTCCCTAGAGCCGTTGACTCTGTAAATATACCAGTAATAGCTGGAGGGGGATTTTCGGATGGGAGGGGCCTTATCAGCGCCTTATCACTCGGTGCTGAAGGTATCGTCATGGGGACTCGCTTTATGGCAACGCAAGAAGCACCGATTCATGAAAACGTGAAGCAGTGGATGGTATCGGCCAATGAAACGGATACGGTCGTCATCCAACGGAATATAGGCAGTCCTTCGCGTGTAGCATTAAATGCCGTCAGTAAAGAAGTGGACAAACTTGAAAATGAAGGTGCCACTATAGAGGAATTGATTCCGCTAATTACGGGACAAAGAAGCAAGAAAGTTTACTTTGAAGGAAATTTAGACGGAGGCATCTGGTCATGCGGTCAATCCGTAGGACTCATAAAAGAAATATTGACCGTCAATGAACTGATCAAACAAATCGTCCAAGAAGCAAAAAACTCGTTCGAATTCGTCCAAAGCCGTATCGAATCCATTCGAACATAAATAACCTAACTGGAACATGCGATCAATAGTGATTTCGTGTTCCTTTTTTTATCTATTAAACATAAAGTTCCATACGTGGTCAAGAATAGACTTTTTCAAAAATGCATGACCGTTATTTATATCAGAAGAATGATTTATAACGCTAACGAGAAAGGTCAATTCAATAGAATAAAGCTACATAGCCCATCAATTACTTGCTAACTAACTTTCAGCAGCTTCTTAATAAAGACTTTCACAAGTAAAAAACCAAAGAAAAAGGTAATTAACATTTCGTGAGTGTTTACATAACATTTTTATTAAAGCTTGAGATCTTAAAACCATTCTAATTTCTTCTGGCATATTTAATTCCTGAAACTTTTAAACCTTTTTATATAAAATGTAAAAATCGACTTTTACGATATTATTTCTCTCATGAGAAACAAGAAATGATTGCTGAAAGTAGGTGTGGCTCTAAACAAATTTGATTTGCCTTATAACGTTTGCTGCACATATGAAAGCGGTCAATGCTTGTTATTGTACAGCAAAACTCGATGGCGGATTGAGCATCATTAAGTTTAAAACATTTTTTAAAGGTTATTCATGCTATAGGCTGCTATGGGGTTAATTAAGAAAGCTTATAGGAGATTATGTGTGGCTAAATGGAGGATCTATCATCAATTTCAGGTGGAAAGCGGAACTTTCATGATAAAAAACCTATTGAATTGTCATTAAGGTAAATTATATTTATATAATTTTTATTGAGTGTTAACCCGTGATTTTTCTCATTTAGCCATTTAATTTATATATAAGAATAATAAAAATGATAAATTATGTAAATAAAGCAGGGATATTTAGATTACAGCAGAAATATTAGATGACGATTCTTTGAATAGGTCTTTAGGAAAGGAAAGGAGGGAGCAATATGAAGAAAAAGATTAGTTGTGCACTTACCCTAGCTGCTTTTTTAATAGGAGGGGCAATCATTTATTACTCAATTTCTATATCTTTATACACAGCTACAGAAGATTTAAATGAATTCCCTGTACCTAAAAATGCTGAATTGGTTCAGTTAAATGAACAAGGGAATAGATATGAATGGTCAAGGGCTTCTGAAGAAGACGGCATTCCATATGGATATGCAATGGCCCTTAAAGCGAATGGATGGAAAAAGGGGAAAAGTGAGGGCGCTTCAGTTTTATACATGAAGGGAAATAATACAATAGATTTAATTACCACAACCAAGCAATTAGAGATCCTTAGAGTGAAATGACTAAAATGATAAATACTAATTGAATAATCCGATCTATAGCATAAAAATGACTGAAAACGAAATATGTTAACAATTAGCAGATAAATTAAAATTCAATATATAAATCAAGAAAATTTTAATGACCGTAACTGATGTGAAATTAGCTTAAATCCAAATCTTATTGCGAATTTAAACCGAATTTTTAATTGAAGATCAATCATTTTAATTGGAACAATATTTATTTACGTTTTAAAGTATAAGTTAACAATGACTGATTAATAAAAAAATTATAGATAAATAATGGCAATGATTAAATATAAAAAATCTGCATCTTGTCTCACTAAGTTAAGTATTCTTAAGATATGAGACAAAATAAACATTAAAAATAAAACTTCCTATAATATATATTATGTAAACTAGAAAAAATATTTAATAAAAATGTTCCTTTCCTTTCATGTCTACCGCCCCTCAACTATTAAACATTTTTAACAACGACAATCCTTGATTATAGTCATCCATTACGGAAAATATTTTTACGAATGTTTTAGCTTCTTTATTTTCCTTTTATGATTAATTCTAATTCCTGTCAAGACTTTCTTCTTAAAATTATTATCTAATTGATAAATATCCTTGTTGAACCGTTTATTATTTGATTCATTTCCTTATTCCCGAAATAATTCACAAATATTCACAAAATACCCCATTCATAAATCTAAATATTGCCTTTTTCCCATAACTGCAGAATTTAATTTTCATGGTATTTCACAGCACATTCTCCTCAGTTTTATATAGGTTTTTTTATGTTCGGTATAGGGCTCTTCTTGCTCCTATTTAATGACTTTGGCAGCTAGTTGGCGATTTTTGTGACTACTAATGATGGATACCTATATGTTACACCTAAATGCTGTGGGCTTTTTCCGATTTACTGAACGTGTTGGTTTTGGTTATACACTAGTGGAGTCATAATGTCAAAAAATTAAAAAAACAGTAGATTTTGTGTTTATTAATTTAGTGACACAAACACAAACCTGCTGTCTTTGGATTAATCTACTTTATTATTTGTTTTAGCTTCTACTCCACTGATTATTAACTAATGAGAAATATCCCCATACCCTTAATAATTCGAAAAGTGAAATTTACCTTTCTTCAGTTGTCATTAAAGCGTTCATAATGCACTGGCATGATGCTAAAGAAATCTCTTTTATAAAAGAGGTTGTGAAGGAATGTTCTTAAAGTAACGGTGCAGTTCAGTGTAATAATGCAGTTACGCAACCAGCGCGCATTTGATTGAACCAGTTATATAAACATAATCAATTCCTCTCTCAACATGAAAGAATCCTCCAACAGAATGCTGGAGGATTCTTAAGATTATTATTTAAATTTATCCGGAAACTGCTTTATAACTCCCGCAGAGATAGTATCTGCCATTAAGATTATATGTGTGACCCCTTCGTCAATTGCAATGATTCTAGCGTTCCATTCTTTTGCTAAGCTTGCAGATAAATCATTTGTCACTAATTTCAGGTGCATATACAGGAAATTTTTTAGATCTTCATTTTTTAAATGGGGGTTGGCACCGCTAAGGAAAGCTGCAATTTCATCAGCATTTCTATACCATTCCTTGTTTAGCTGTTTCACCAAAGCATCATTTCCACTTTTAGCCGCATCTACAATCTTTCCCGCAATAACAATATGCTCCTTAAGCAGATCCGTAAGTTTGTTACCAGCTTCCTCTCCGTATAGTGGCTTTACAGCATTACCAATATCCTCCTGATTCTTTAGAAGTCTAGCCAGTACCTGTGTTTGATCCTCCGCTCCAGCGGTGGTTGCACTTGTTATATAATTACTTGTCCACAATACATGATCAATCCAAAGTCTCCTGAATTCATTTTCGAAGTTTACCTCAGATTGGCTAATACGTTGTACTTGTGGCTTAGCGTAAGCGCTAGTTGTTCCGGCCACCATGTTTAGAGGAAATAATAAAATAAATCCCATCAACAATAATTTTTTCATAAAACCATCTCCTCCCAAAGTTAAAAAGTTCCTTTTTATTATTGATATATGCGATTTTTATATGCATAAATTGCTCGTACTTACCATGTTTATATTAAATTGGAATTAGATGGACTCACATCGTCCAATGTAAGCTGTTTTGTATAAAATCAGGTCATCAATCATGATATTAATATACAGACACAACTACGTCGCATTGGTGCTTGAAATATGATGAATTAATGTTTAAATTACTTGAAAATTCAGGAATGAGACGCAAAGAATTAGTGAATTTAATATGGGAGCAAGTTAATAGAGAAAGTAGAAAATAAGAACGCCTCCTCCCCCTTCATCCTTCTTTTAGAGGCAAAAATTAAATGTTTTTTATATCAGCAGGGCTTATGGTCCAGCATGTGTGCAGTGCTTCAAGCAATGATAATTAAATACCAATTTGCAAGTTGCGATTTGCAAGTTGCAATCAGAAAGTCCCCACATTTCCCTTAGTCAAAAGGCTTTGATTACAGGGGTTTCTTCTGTAAGGGCCAGATTAACAAGAACATAGGCATTCATTTGATTACTATCTGTATAGTGAAGCTACTACTACAAACAGTCCACCCTCCTGAACGATTAGCCGTTCATTAATTAAGTTTTACAGTATCTTGTAATTGGAATCAGAAAGAGAAAGAGAAAAATAAATTTTTCTTTGGTGTACATAATATAGGGAACAACCAATGATAGTAAAAGTGTTATGAAAAGGGTGAACAAATGGAAAGAAATAACGCGATTGACTTTATTAAATTTTTTGCCATATTATCTGTTGTAGTCATTCATGTGTTCCCGAGGGATAGCCAAATTGGTCTATTTATTCTCGATAACTTCTCAAGGTTTGCGGTGCCATTCTTCTTTACTGCATCTGGTTATTTGTTCGGTCAAAAGATGATCCATAAAAGGGATTCCTTTGATTATTTTAAAAAGTATATTATAAAAATCTTGAAACTGTATTTGTGCTGGCTCTTCTTTTATATGATGTATGATGTTCTAATTCTTTATAAAGATGCTGCCGATGTACCAAAGGAATTTGCGCAATACATTAATCATTTTTCTTTTCTTGACCTTATATATTACGGAACTGGGACTAGCGGATACCAATTGTGGTTTTTAACCGCATTAATTTGGAGTGTTATCATTCTATTCGGTTTTTTTAAGTTAAAAAAAGCAAGGCTTCTTTTAACCATTAGCTTAATATTCAACCTGTTAGGTCTTTTCGGACAATCGTATTCGGTGTTCTATGATCTTCCTCTGAGTACACGGGATGCTTTATTCATTGGTCTTTTTTATACAACTTTGGGATTCTTCTTTGCGGATGATAAATTCTTTAAAAAGTCAGGAGCAATAACAGCCAAAACCAATTTATCATTAATTTTAATCTTCTTTATTATCCAAGTGGTAGAGGGATACTTATTAGAAAAGATATTATCGGGAAGTCATGGGGAATATTTTATTTCTACTATCTGTTTAACTGCATTTCTTTTTTTATTTGCATTAAATAATAAAACATTGGGGAAGGATTTGTTCATTACTAAAGTAGGAGGAAGAGCTCTAGGTATATACATTGTTCATGTAGTCTTCATCGATATTTTTGATTTAATTATATCGGCACTAAGACTGGATTATATATCTGACAATTTATTCTTAAAACTATTTGAGACTCTCCTTATAATTACGATGTCTTACATTTCTTATGACCTACTTCAATATTTCAAAAGGCGTTTAAGCAAAATGGTAACAAGCAATTAGTGGAAAATCAAAACCCTTACTTAGTGCAGGGATTTTATAGACAGCAAAAAAATCCCTGCTGGGAGCATGGGATCTCTTTTTCTATTACATATAATTAAAGCTTGGTCTCCGCCGGATGAACTGGCGCTTTCTCTATACTGTCGCCAGCATGTTTTTTTGACCAGTAAGTCGCGAGAATTGGTCCGGATATGTTGTGCCATGCAGCAGCCAGGACGCTTGGAAGGGCTGCCAGCGGGCCGAAATGTGCAGTGGCAAGCGCAACACCTAACCCGGAGTTCTGCATGCCCACTTCAATCGAAATCGCTCTTCTATTCACTTCATCAAGTCCAAGCACTTTTGCTGCTAAGTAACCAAAAAGTAGCCCAAATCCGTTATGAAGCATCACGGCAGTAAAAATAAGGAACCCGGAAGCAGCAATGCTAGCTGCGTTGCCTGAGACTACTGCGCTTACAATAGTTATAATGGCTGCTACCGAAATAAGTGGTAAAACGGTCAAGCTTTTTTCAACTGCTACTGGGAAAAACCGCTTAATGGCCAATCCTAAAACAATCGGAAGAAGGATGACTTGTACAATGGACTTAAACATATCAAAAAAATCAACCGGCATCCATTGTCCTGCCAGCAAAAGCAGAAGAAGTGGTGTCATGATTGGTGCCAGTAAAGTTGATACCGAAGTCATAGCTATCGATAAAGGTACATTCCCTTTTGCAAGATATACCATCACGTTAGAGGCTGTTCCTCCTGGTACACAGCCAAGCAATACCAGACCTGCAGCTAATTCGGCTGGCAAATTCATGAGTTTGGCAATAAGGAATGCTACAGATGGCATAATTATAAACTGGGAGAAAACTCCAATTATCACGGGCAGTGGTTTAGTAATGATTATTTTAAAATCAACTGCCTTCAAAGTGAGCCCCATTCCAAACATGACAACGCCAAGCAATATTGTAATATATCCGCCCAATCCCAAAAATGGCTCAGGAAAAATAAAGGCAATGACGGATATTAAGATAACCCAAACAGCAAAATATTTTCCGGCTACTGTGCTTAATGCTTCTAATACTTTCATTCCATCACACTCTTTCTAGCATTAATATTTTATTTGGATTTAATAAATTATCGGGATCAAGGGCTAATTTGATTTTTTCCATCACAAACAGTGAGTTCCCATGTTCTTTTTCCTGATATTTTTGTTTACCGACCCCAACACCATGTTCGCCAGTACATGTTCCCTTACGTTCAAGGGCATACAGGACAATTTGTTCATTTAGCTGTTCAGCTCTTTTAATCTCTTCTTGATTATTGTTATCGATCATTAAGAGTACGTGATAATTTCCATCGCCTACATGACCGACGATCCCACCGGTAAGGCCCAGTAAATCAACTGCTTCCCTTGCATGGTGAATGGCACCGGACAGCTCTGAAATCGGAAGGCAGACATCAGTCACCATCAGTTTTTTCCCAGGATTGCCATGAATATAAGCATAGGCAAGATTATGGCGAGCTTCCCATAGGCGGTTCCTGGCAGCATTATCTGTTTCAAATTCAATATCGTAACAATTATGTTCAGCTACTATTTCTTTAGTGAACTCTACGTCATGTTTCAACCCGGCTTCATTACCATGAAACTCCAAAAATAGTGTAGCTGCTTCGTTATAGCTTGTATCACTATAAAGGTTAACCTGTTTCATTGATGGTTCATCGACAAGTTCCACCCTTGCTATTGGAACACCTGACTGCAAAATGCTTACAACAGCTTCCACCGCATGGTTCAATGTCGGAAATGATGCTCTTGCCGCCATGACGTGCTCAGGAATTCCGTAAACTCTTAACGTCAATTCCGTAAAGCAGCCAAGCGTTCCCTCTGAACCAACAAAAAGGCCGTTTAGATGGTAGCCTGATGACGATTTAGCGGCCAAATTGCCAGTATGTATAATCGAACCATCTGCAAGTACCACTTCAAGATCACGGACTTGATCACGCATCACACCATATTTAACTGATGTCGTTCCACTGGCATTTGTTGCTGCCATTCCGCCAAGAGTAGCATCAGCTCCCGGGTCAACGGAAAAAAACAAACCGTATTTTTTCAATTCTTTGTTTAGTTGCGAACGCGTTACGCCAGGCTGAACTTTTACGAGAAAATCGTTTTCACGCACTTCCAGGATTTTATTCATTAGTGAAAAATCAATAGTTATGCCATGGTTATACGGTATGACATGTCCCTCGAGGCTTGATCCCAACCCAAAAGGAACCATCGGGATTTTGTACTTATTTGCCAATTTCACAACTTCACTGACTTGCTGTGCTGTTTCCGGAAATACAACGATATCAGGAAGACTTACAGCATGATAGGATTCATCTCTGGCATGCAATTCTCTTACTGTCTGGTTTTCCGTTACTTGACTTTCCGAAAGGATTTGCTTTAAATCGTTGATTAAATTTACACTAGCCGCTTCCATCTATTCTCCTTCTTTCTGGTTTAACATCCGTTTCTGCCATATCAAAAACTTTGGTCGTACCTATACCAAGATTTAGTTTCTTCTTCTTTTCTTCAACTGTAGTATCAAGAGATGGTATCCCCCTCCTTAATAGCTTTATATGATTACGCTTCCATTTATCGGATAATTGGTCTAACCAATTTTCATTATACTAAATTTTTTGACTTTTTCAACAATTATCCGTTTTATACTTTTCTCCATAAAAAAATGCTTTATTCTCAATATTTATAGTTAATTTTCCATCCTTATAACAAAAACCAAATGACCTTTAATAGCCATGTGAACATAATTTGACTGAATCTAGACCATTATATTTTTACAATATTGGTCTAACCAATTAAAATATCAGATTTTTTCTACAGTTATTTATTTTAATTTTAATATTGCGGATTATCCCCTTGCTTCATAAATGAATGCTTGTTAGAATGATTTCACTAATAGTCGTACCAGCATGTTGTAAGGGTTGTCATGGAAGGATGTGAAGAAAGTAATGGATTCACTACCAGTTAAATCTCCCAAAGTGTACGAAATCATCTTCAATCAGATTAAGGAATCTTTTATTAGCGGTGAATTGAAACCTGGAGATAAATTACCGCCTGAACGCGAATTATCCAACCGTTTTAAAGTGAGTCGAACATCAATCAGGGAAGCCCTTCGAGTATTGGAGATTAACGGAGTCATTGAGATTAGACCAGGTGATGGAACATTTATCAGACAATCTGATGTTAAATCACTGATTGAACAGCTATCCACCTCAATCATCAAGGCTGAGGACAACATGGTCTATGAAATGCTTGAAGTCCGTCGAGTAATTGAAACGGAGTGTGCTTTACTTGCTGCGCAGAGAGCAAACTCTCTTGATTTACAAAATATCCTTAAAGCTCTGAAAGAAATGGCACGTTCGGAACATGATGAAGAATTAGGCTTGCGAGCAGATCTGCTTTTTCACCATAGTATTGCACAAGCCACAAATAATTCCATATATGCTGGATTGGTTTATACTCTAAGTGACCAAATGAAAAATACGATTCGTGCCACCAGACGGCATCGTTTCGCAAAACCAGGTCATTTTCAAGAAACGCTTCAAGAACATAAAGAAATCTACTATTCCATCGCATTAAAGGACGCGGACAAAGCCAAGCAACTAATGAATACCCATATCATTCGCATTAGAGAGCAGATGGCTGCGGCTACACTTGAAAGCATTGGAGAAGAAGCAAAAATTGCTGCTTATCCAAATGAAAAAGATCAGCCTCACAATGCTGTAGGTGAAAAATAAAGTTCCGCTTGCAATATAACTAACCAGAACATGGAGTTATACCTCAGAAATATTAGCTAATTGATTTTTTAAACAAGACCTATTAATTGACACTGTTTTGCCCATTAAAAAAGCGCCTTTCTCTGAGGGCGCTAAGCTGGTTAATTATAGTTAAAAAATTGATCCCTATATAAGTAAATGTTGGTTTTATCCTTTTGACATAGTGAAGGAATCAATGTTACATTCTTTTAGAACATTATCAATCAATGAAAGCTGATCATTAATCATTGATAAGTAGGACATATGATAGTCATTAATTTGTTCCTTTAACTCCAACAGCAGCGTTTTGTCCCTTAATATAAGGTAAATCTCTTCTGGATGTAACATATCACTTCTCCTTTTAGTCAAGATATTACCTTTTACCCAAATTATTACAATCACTAACTTATAAATGGATGTTTTGTACTATATTCACAAGGGACTGCTCAGTTACAGTTCCTTCTTATAATATAGATCCGTTAGTTGAAGTAGCACGACGATCATTATATAGAATATTTATTAAAAAAGGTTGTCGTATAGTAGTATTAAACGTCGAATATGCCCCCTTCTTACTTTGTTGTGTTAGACTTAATAGATAAAACCATATTTTCTTGGGTTTAATTGACTTTTCTTAGTCACACTTGCATAAGCAAAGGAGTGAAGGAAATGGAGAAAATCAGCGTTTTTTTGGATGACTATCGGAAAGCACCGGATGGCTATGTGTTAGTCGAGACTATTGACGAATGTTTAGAGCTATTGCAAAACTTTGATATTGAACATCTCTCTTTGGACCATGATTTATTAAATAAAACCAGGAATGGTTTTATGCTTGTTCAAAAGATGGTGAAAGAAAAACTATTTGCTAATCGCATTACTATTCACTCTGCCAATTCAGTTGGCGGTAAAGCGATGTACAACTGTTTAAAGCAAGCACAACGGAATTTAACTATGCCCCCTGCCATTATCGTATCCTTACGACCATTGCCCCTCAAATTCTTCCCTCCAAGGGTTCTGCAACATTATAAAGAAATAAGGTAAACTCAACTCTCCACCTCTCTGTTACATTTCATCCATGATTATTCATTTTTAAGCCAGTTTATTGGATTGGTAAAACTGGATTCAGAATCATATATTTACCTTGTTTTTACTTTAATTCCCAATAGACAGTAGGCAAGATAAATAATAGTTCGAAAGGGCAACTTTAGAGGTGCCCTTTTGTATTTTTTCTTTGACTAATAAATTTTACCTTAGCTACTCCTGAATATGTATTAATCGAACCCCTGTGTTGGATAAGAAAATATCCAAATTATTTAGTTATAGTTTTTTATTAATAAAGAGCTAAACTCATCCTTATTTTGATACGATAGAAGCTAAATTAGAAAAAAGCATTAGAAGCTCTGCAAAATCCATTACCCGTTTTTAAACCTGATTTACATGAGGAACCCTTTGTTCCCAGTGATTTATGTAAGGAGTTAGCTTCTATTTTGTTTTTATTCCAAGAAAAACTTTATAAGGTGGAAATAGAATGGGCTCTAAGTGATACAGAGAAATTTCTAAAACCCTTTTTTAACCTGTTGAAGAATGCAATTGAGGCAATGGATGAATTTCAAGGCAAGGGGAAAATTAGAATTGAACATTATTATAAAAATGGAGAGATTCATAAAAAAAGTGAGTTGATACAGGAGTAGGAATATCTGAAGATAAATTAAATCTGCTAGGAACAACGTTCTTTTCCACCAAAAACGAAGAAACAGGTTTAGGTCTAACTTAGATCATATAAGTTCGAACAAAGGACCAGTAATCTACGTGTGCCCTCCGTGATCTTACACCCGGCAATCATGCGAAAAAGAGAGCGCAGTGCCCTCTCTTTGATCAGATTTGGAAAATGACATAATCACTTTTACTAGTCAACCTTTACCTTATTCGGATTTATAGTGCCCTCTAAAACTTCTGTCTCCTTCTGTTAAATTCTTTTTTAAATCCCTTCGCAAGGCTAAAAGTGCATGTGCGAAATGTCGTATTTCATATGTTTCCAACAATTCATTGATCTGCTCCTCTAATTCACTTTCCTCCATGCCAGCACTTGGCGCTTCTTTTAATTTATTATCTCCCATTTTAAAATAGGATTTCCTTTTCATTTGGAGGAGTTCTAGATAATAACTCAACAGTCTATTGTATTTACCTATTTCTTGAAGAATATAAAGATCTTCCACGATATGGTTCAACTCTTTTTCGTCAATGGATAGGGAACCACGCAAAAATGTGCATATGCAAGCGAGAACAATATCAATATGTCTAATATCGTTATACTTATTACATATATATTCAAAGCTTTTAAGGGCCTCCCCTTTCATGTAATTTTTTGGATGTGCCTGATGGACGTTTACAATATTCGAGAGTTTAAATTTACAACCAGACTTATATAGCTGAATCCCAAGATCATAGTCCTCAAAACCCCAATTCACAATCTTTTCATCAAACATGCCGACTTCTATTACTTTTTTTCTAGGTGCTGATGAATTATTGGTGATAAAAAACCTCCAAGGCAAATGGTATCGTTTTAGGTCTGATCCAAATTCTTGAATGACTTTTTCTAAAGAATCGATAAAGGGCGTGTCTTTTCCGAAGCTATATTTTATGAAACTGCCATCGGTGATCTTTTCTGGAGGAATCAATTGAAGTATATCTTGATCGAAATCCATGGATTGGTAGTGAAATCGATCTTTTACTTTATTAAATTCGGAGATTCTGAAATCCTCAAAATTTTTGTAATAATAGGTGAAAATCTCCTTCCAAATGAATCCGCAAACTACCGTATTCTCATTATGATGTGCTTCCAAATGTTTTCTGACAAAATTTTTCTCAGCAATCATATCACTGTCATGAAAAATGAGTATATCTCCTGTCGCTTTTGAAATACCCTGGTTTCTTCCATATGCAATACCTTTATTTTCAGTTACTCTAACAGTTTCAAGTCGGAAACTCGCTGAAAATTCCGATAGCATTTTGGCAGTACTGTCAGTAGAACCATTATCGATGACAATGACTTCAAATTGCTCATGGGGATAGTCCTGAAGATTTAGGGATAGCAGATTATAATAAAGACGTTCACATGCATTGTAAGACGGAATAATAATACTTGCTTTCACACAGGTACACCTCGCTAATGTAGCTTATAAATCCTAACAAAATGACAAAACAAAAAGGATAATGTCAATTGGGATGATGCTAGTTTAAGGTTAAGCAAAATTCCAGTGTTAGCGTGCAATATCCGGTCTGAGCATATCTTGCAGCGTTTTGATACCTTCTTGGGAGAGGACCCATTCCACTAATTCCTTTTGCTTTGAAAACTCTAAATCCCCTTTATTAATAAAACTCCCAAAAAACAATCCAAGTTTAGCAATCATAACAGGGAGTACCATTTGTTCTTGTTCAGATAATACGCCATAACCTTGCAAAAAAGGCTTCCCTAATGCTTCGCTTTTATCTTTTAATAAATAAAAATAAAGGGCGTAGGCTACATCAAAGACACATTCCCCTCGCTGAATCGAATCGAAGTCCAATATACAGCACACTTCACCGTTTTTTTTGTAAAGCTGATTCCCGGGGTGCCAATCGCCATGTAAAATCGTTGTAGGTAGATCTATGGAAACACTTTCTAAATTTCGGGAATTATTCAGGATCAATTCATTTATTTGATAGATTTCCAATATGTTCTGATTCGTCCAGTTGTAAAGTGGCTGTAATTTAGACATGTCGTCCAACACACTCCAATTGTAATAATCGTATATAGATTGTCTTGGTGGAGGATCTTTTTTAACATGCATTAGTGTTTGGTGCATTTTTCGCAGCATGATGCCGCTGAAGTAGGCTTGGTTTGGAATCCACTGGAAATGATTAGCCTGTACGAACGGGGTAACTTCTATAAAATGATCATTGTATGTTGAATAATAGTTTTCAAATTTATTTTGTATAGGCATTAATGCTGGTACATTGGATGAACGGAGAATCGAAATGATATCATGTGCATAGTGAATACGTTGTGGTTCAAACTTTTCTCCATAGATTCGAATGACAAAAAGGCCTTTTTCTGTTTTGATCTTTAAATTCGTATTTACAAACCCACCAAGGCGGCCTTCAACTGCTATCAGATCTCCAATTCCAAATTCCCTGCATATCGATTGGAGGTCGCCTAATGGAAAGTCCATGTTGAAAACCCCTTTCACTTTGTCGAAAAACTATTTGAATTATAATTATTTAATGCAATAAAGGCGTTATAAAAATGACTCATGCCAAATTTTTCATGAATTTCGTTTACCTTTTGGAAAACAATATTAAAATCTATACTTTTACCCAAATCATTTAATTGAATTTGCTCCTCTTGTTTCAAATATTTCTTTTTGGCTATTTGTAGCATTTCCCGAAAAGAATCTAATAGATCACTGTACCTTGAGAGTTTACGTATTTCGTATATTTCTTCCATCAAACTGTTTAAATGCGTTGATTCGATAATGGGTTCCATGGGTGGAAAAATAGAAGCGATGTCAAATAGCAGGCTTAAAAGCATATCTATATAATCAATTTCATTATATTTTTCAAACCAATAATCAGTACTTGCTTTAATTTCTTTGGTCGTATAATTTCGCTCATGTTCTTGATGTGCGCTTATAATATCGTGTCTGACAGAAAATTCACTACCGGATTTGTAGAGCCTATAGCCTAAGTCAAAGTCCTCGAATCCCCAATTTGCATTTTTTTCATCAAATAAACCAATTTCCAAAACCCTTTTTCGTTCAACTGAAGCGTTATTTGTTAGAAAATACCTCCATGGAAAATGGTAACCCGTTAAATTCTCCTTATACGTTTGAAGGGTTTGTTTTAAATAGGAAAAGAGAACAACGTTATCAAATTCGAAGCTATAGTTCATAAACGAGCCGTCTTTGATCTGTTTTTCAGATATTAGTTGATAGACAATATCGTTTACTTGTTGAACCCCAGTATATGGGTTGTTTAACCTTTTAAATAGCTGTTGGTGAAAGGATTTAAAATTTTCATAATAAAAACTGTATATTCTCAGCCAACATAATCCACAAACCACCTTGTTTTTTTCTTGATGTGCCTCGATATGCTTTCTTACATAGTCTTTTGACGCGATCATATCACTATCATGAAAAATCAGAATATCTCCGTTAGCCTTTAATATGCCTAGGTTCCTCCCATAGGCGATTCCCCTATTCTGATCCACTCGTAATGTTATAAGAGGGAATTTTGCTTCGAATTTGGATAGCATATCAATCGTGTCATCTGTTGATCCATTGTCGATCACAATCACTTCAAAATCCTGATGTGGGTAGTCTTGGTACGATAGAGAGAGTAGGTTTAAATATAACCGTTCCTTTGCATTATAGGAGGGGATAATAATACTTGCTTTCATCATTTCACCTTCTTCATTTCGTTATGGGAATCATTTATACATCCAAAGCCATTATTGACAAATTGCGAGTACCCATTCAGCTACCAATACCGTTTCAAATCTTCTTCAGATGCATATCCGTTGAAAGTGGGATCAATTTTTTCTGCCAAATCGATTGACTCCTGGAGCTTCTGTTGATAATACTCAAAGATAAATGGAACATATTTCTGGTTAAATATTAACTCGATTTTATTTTTATTCACAATTCTCAAACCGCAAAAGTGATAAAAGATAAGCCTATCTTTATTTACATAAACTGCACCATCATCTTCATGGAATTGAAATTTCAGGTCATTCCATATACCGATATTGACTCCTGGGGTTGTGATATCACAAACATTGGAAAATAACTTTGGCATTTGATCTAAATATTTCTGATCACCAAAAAACCCCTCACTAGGTACAATTTCACATCGTTCAATGCATTTCTTTTTCCACCACTGCAAACAAGATAGACCAAATTCGTCCTTTTTGAAGCTTATATATCCAGAGTTATAAACTCCCGTTATTTTTTGCATATAACGCTTAAAGTTGGAACTCCAGGAGGGGTTGTATTTTTCTTCCGGAGACAATAGGACCGAGCAATCTGGTTGATTCTTGAATATAATGGAAGGGTCATTCCAAAAATATAAATCACAATCAAGATAGGTTAATCGACTTGCCGAATGATGTTTCATCATAAGATGCTCTAAAAAAATAGGTTTTAACGTCCAACAGTATTCATGGATCTTTCTTTCTGTTTTTAAAGCTAGAACTTCTTCTCCAAGTTCTTTTTCATGAACGACGTGAAGATTTTTAATATTTAATTTTTCCAATAAGTTATACGTCTCATCTTGAATGCAAAGTGCGAATAGATCAAAATCCTCCTTTGACGTCTTTTGCAAGGAAAAAACCAAGGCAAGGAATTGGTATACCCTGCCTTTCGATAAAATGGAACAATAAACATTTTCCATTGAAGCACCTCATTTTCTTTTTTAAAGATAATTTAGTTTTTATATAACTACATGTTGAAAAATTTTGAATGTTATGAGTTAAATAGATTTCATATCAATATTACGATACTCATCAATCTGCTTCATGCATACAGCCATCAAGTCAGAATTAGATTGATAGGCCTGTGTCCATTCAATGACTTTGTCAATTGCACATTCGGTATTCCATTTCGGATACCACCCCAATTTGAATTTCGCTTTTGAGCAATCGAGTCTTAATTGATGGGCTTCATGTAGATGACGTCCGTTTTCAATTTCATATGTGGCATCCTCTCCCCATTTGGAACAAAGACTCTTCACAACCCATTCAACGGATTTTCCGCTATCATCGTCTGGACCAAAATTCCAGCCTTCCGAATATTGCTTTCCATCACTATATAATTTCTCTACCAATAATAGGTACCCACTTAACGGATCGAGGACATGCTGCCACGGCCGAATAGCATAAGGATTTCTAATTTTAATTTTTTCTCCCCTTAACAAGGTTTTAATACAATCCGGTATTAAGCGATCAACCGCCCAATCACCACCGCCGATGACGTTACCGGCTCTTGCAGTTGCGACCCCTACTCCGTGCGATTCATAATCCTCCAAATTAAAAAATGATTTTCGATAAGCTTCAGTGACTAATTCTGAGCAGGCTTTACTGCTTGAATATGGATCATATCCGCCGAGCACATCGTTTTCCCGGTAACCCCAAAACCACTCCTTATTTCCATAGCATTTGTCAGTGGTTACGTTAATCACCGCTTTGATGGGAATGCCCTTGTGGATGGCATTTCGCACGGCTTCTAGTAGGTGAACGGTTCCCATTACGTTAATTTCATAGGTTTCAACTGGGTTTAAGTAGGAGGTTCTAACTAATGGCTGTGCTGCCATATGAATGACAATTTCAGGCTTTAGTTCTAAAATAGTGGATTGTAATGTGTGAATGTTCCTAATATCCGCATATCGGGTAGGTATCAGCTGGTCGATACGGCATAATTCGAATAAACTGGGGGAAGTTGGGGGCCTCATACTATATCCTGTTACCTTAGCGCCTAATGAATAAAGCAACAAACATAACCAGGAACCTTTAAATCCGGTATGACCGGTAACAAGTACTTTTTTTCTATTCCAAAAATCTTTATTCATAAACTAACACCTTCTTTTCATTCTCAAAATGTTCAATTCTACTCTCCTAATCGGAAATATTCCTTATACCATTCTATTGTTCTTTTTAAACCTGCATCAAAATTAAAGATTGGTTTCCAGCCTAATAGCTCTTCTGCTTTTTGGGCAGACAGAAATTGCTGTTTTGATTCGTTGTTTGCTAATTTTAGAATGATTGGATGTAAATCACTATTCATAACAGTCAATATTTTAGTTACGACATCCAATACACTTAACGGTTTTTCATTACTGAAGTTAAACGCTTCTCCCGAAATCTCCAATTCCTCCATTTTTTCTGCCAATAGCATCATGGCATATACGGCATCTTCAACATGGAAATAGTCGCGAACAAAAGTGCCATCACTCCTTATTACGGGGGATTCATGATGAATAATAGAGCGGATGGTTTGAGGTATGATCCGATTAAAGTTTAAATCTCCACCCCCGTATACATTTCCGAATCTTGTGATACATACAGGCAGTTTGTAAGTATAAAAATAGGTATGGGCTATTAGGTCAGCACAGCTTTTTGAAACATCATATGGTTGTCTCCCTTGTAGGGGGAAGGTTTCATCAAGTGGGACTCGTGTATGATGACCATATGATTTTTCACTTGATGTAATGATTATTCTTTTTACCGGATGATGCCGGCAAGCTTCTAATAGGTTCCATGTACCACGTATATTGGTTTCAAAAGTATGAACTGGATTCTGGTTCGCTGTCCCCACGATGGATTGTGCAGCCAGATGAAAAACAGTATCTATTTCATATTTCTCCAGTGCCTCTTGGATCATTGGGAGATCCGCTAATGTTCCGTGAACATAGTTGATGTTTGAACATAGGTCCTCGTGAAAAGAAGAGGAGTTCAAACCTTTCCCTCGAATAAGTCCTGTTACATTTACACCTGATTTTGTCAATTCATTTACTAAATACCTTCCCAGAAAGCCTGTACATCCTGTAACTAAAACGTTTCGATCCTTCCAAAATGGATTCATACTATTCATTCACATTCTTTGCCTTCCATCTTAATTCGTTACTTCGCCCAAAAATTCATACCTTGCTTCCACATTTCATTTAGTTCTAACACGTTTTTATAGGTATCCGCTCCCATCCAGAATCCTTCATGAAGATACACTGCCAATTGACGATCTAGTGTCAGATTTTTCAAGGGTTGTTCTTCAAAAATGCAATTGGGATGATCGGTTAAGTATTCGAATACTTTAGGTTCTAATACAAAAAAACCTCCGTTAATAACCCCTTCGCTCCGTGATTTCTCAGCAAATGATTCTGCTATTCCTTTATTAACAGTTAAAATACCATATTGACTAATTTTATTTACTCCTGTTACGGTCGCAATTGCCCCATTGCCTTTATGGAATTTCAATAATTCCAATAAATTTATATTGGCCAATCCATCAGCATAGGTAAGCATAAAGGTATCGTTTCCTATATATTCTTCTGCTCTTTTTATTCTGCCTCCCGTCATGGTCTCTAAGCCGGTATCAAGAAAGGTGATTTTCCATTTTTCTGGATGTTGCAACAATTGAATGTTTCCGGTAGAAGTATCTAATGTAAAATTATGATTTTTCCAATCATAATTCATAAAGTATTCCTTTATCTGATCTCCTTTATATCCAAGCAATAAAATAAAATCATCAAAACCATAATTTTTATATAGTTTCATGATATGCCACAGCAAAGGCTTGCCTCCTACTTGGGCTAATGGTTTGGGTACATCATTTGTCAACTCACTCATCCTTGTACCCTTTCCTCCACATAGGATTACTACTTTCATGTATTTCCCCCCGTTGTCATTACATTTTCCTTCATCTTATTCGGTCATGTAATCCTTGTTAACGGCTTATCCCTATTTATAGCAATAATATTTTAATTTGGGTCGGTAGACGCAAACTATTACTGACACAGACTTGAAAGGCCCGTTCGAAGAATTATACGATGCTTTTGCGATTAGTCCTGACGGTATTACGGAAACGATTCTGTTTGCTTTAAATCAAACTGAAGATGTTACCGTTAATGAGTTTATTGTAAGACCATCTCGACAACAGCCGTAATCTATAAGAGTTACTAGAGGTAGAAAAGCATTTTTGAAAATCCATGTCTTAGAAGGAATGATACTTCCAAGCCCTCCCTATTAAAATAAGACCTATTTATGACGGCAACTTTATTTCCGAAGTTGTTGCTGTTTTTTTAGGGGTCTCAAGAGAGAGTTAACTCAATGCTTGCTAATAGAGATACATTACGATTCCATTGCCGTTTTTGCCCATGTCGAGAGGAAGCTTTTTATGTATTTGGAAAAGGGAAAAAGAACGGTTGCTACTCTATTTCCATTTCCCCTCTCCTCTCTTTATATGATCAACAAGTGAATCGTTATATCCGTTTATTGTTGCTAATTAACCACTTTTGAATGGCAAAATGTATGCGTAAAACTCGTAAGATACAAAAAAAGCAATTCACATGTAGTGTAATTGCCTTTTTAAAGAAGTGTATGGATATAACTCATGCTAATTAAGCTTTCGTTAATGTTCGATTATCCCCTTACAGGGTAGACTATGGTTTTTTATCGCCAAGTAAAAATAACTACAGCAGATTTTCCCAGGTTTACAATGACATCACTTGTTTTTTACGATGGATAGTATCGTAATGGTGCTTATAATGCAGAGTGTGCCGAGCCACTCGGCAAAACCGAATGTTACATTCAACCAGAAAATAGATATTAAGGTTGCGGATAATGGCTCAACGGAAGCCAATAAACTTACCTCTGAAGCAGAGATGAATTTTGTGCTTTCCAAATAAAAATAAAAAGCAATGATCGTACCGAAAATGATGATGAATAAAACCGCTGAAAATGAAGATAACGTCCATTTGCCTTCAAATGCCCATGGGGGGTGGATCACGCTAAAGCATATGCCTCCAATCAACATGCCCCAACCCACAACAATCATTGAACCCCATCTTGAAAGGAGTTTATAAGGCTGCAATGTATAGAATGCCAAGGCAAAGGCTGATGTTACCCCCCAAAATACTGCCCACCCGGAAATGGAGAGTGTACGTATGCTTCCTCCCGTCACAAGCAAAAAAGTGCCTAAAATCGCTATGATCACAGCTACGCTCACGGTAATGCTTGGAAAACGTCTGGAACGAATGGCTAAATAACAAGTGATAAGTGCCGGGGCCAAGTATTGAAGGACAGTGGCAGTGGCTGCATTGCCATGTTCAATAGCTGCAAAATATGTGTATTGAACAGCGAGCATTCCGAGAATGGCAAAAAGGATAATTTGAAGCGCATCATTTTTAGTTTTCCAAATCTCAAAAACTTTCAGTCTTTCATTCTTATAAGCGATCCCCAATAAGATGATTCCAGAGAGCAACAAGCGTACAACAGTGAGCCACTCAGGACTGAAACCTTGCTGCTGAAATAGATATTGAGCTGCCGTTCCTGACACTCCCCATAACGCAGCACCAGTCAGTACCAGTGCAATCCCTTTATTTCTTGAAGGTGATATAGCAACTAAAGTATCATTATTCATTTTTTTCTTCCCCACTTTTTACACGTTCCGTATGGGCTTGAATTCTAAAGTAACTTTCTTTCCAATTCTTTTCTATCACCTTAAGCACCATAGCGAGATTTCCAACCCTAATTGCCTGTATGATCTGATCATGCTCATCAAAGGATAAGTGAACATCACTTACCTGATTGAAATAAAACAGTTCCATTCGTGTAAGTTTTTGTTTGAGTCCCGATAGAATCCGCTTCAACTCATCATTTGTAGAAAGATTGATGTAAATGGAATGAAAGTCATTATCCTTCTGGACGGCCACTATTTGATTTCCCCCGTCGATTGCATTTTTCACTTCATGATTGATGGCTTCCATCTCCATTAAGTGTCTTTCTTCAATGAAATCAAAAGCCTGTTCCATAGCCAGCTTTTCCAGTGTCCAAACAATGGAATATATGTTTAATACCCCTTCGAATCGAATAGGGGAAACAATAGTTGAACGGCTCGGCTTGGTCTCGACAAATCCCTCATCCTCAAGCCTTAAAAGTGCTTCTCTAATAGGGGTTCTGCTTACTCCCAATTGTTCGGCTAATTCTTTGTCGCGTAATTGTTGGCCTGGTGTCAGGATTCCCTGGACTATCCAATCCCGCAATATCATGTATGCTTCTTCACGTACAGACGTACGTTTAATTTTTTGTGAAGAATTTGAATGCTTCAACGGTATTCCTCCTTAAAATACAGATATATATAATATGCAATATATCACATATCGCATACCGTTGGAAGAAATTATAGAAAATTTAAATCTGGGCCCTTTAATAAAACATCAAGCATCTTTTCACATAATAAAAGGGAATCCTTCCATAGTAAAAACACTTCTTTACGATGATGAAAGTAATCCTTCTACCATGAGTCCTCGTGCTTTAGATTTACAACGATTCACTGATTAAAAATAAAGTTCTGTTTTTATGTATACCATTGTATGTATTTTAAAATTCTTAGTACACTAGATTGAGACTAACGGCATGTGTAGTTTATTGCTTTCGGAATTAACAAATATTGAATATTTTTCGTGAATGAACTGGATACTTCTTCACTTTACTGATTATTTTCAAGTGAAATTTGTGTTTCTAAAAAAATGTCTTGAAAATATCTTGGTGCTTACCGCATTCATTACATGAATATTCTATTTCCAATGCATCTTCAGTTACTGTATGAACTGTCTCTTTTTTACAAGTTTCACAAAATCTCTTTTCGGATATTTCTTTCATTCATCATTCACACTCCGTTTTTTCATCATTTTTTGTAGCCTTACTATTATTTTGCGAATATCCAACAGAAAAAATACCTTTTTCCTGAAAGGCCAGAGAAAAAGGTACTAAATTGTTAATTTAACCTTGGATTCCAATACATCAAAGCTGCATGAAACGGATATTCGTATTCGAAAACTCCTTCTTTTTCCACCACATATTTATTTAGGATCGTTTTTACTTCATCATAGGAAAAATGTTCATCAAGAATTTTTGTTGTATTATCTCGGATCACTTCTTCTGGAATAGATTTTTTTGCTTTTCAATTTAACGATCTTACAGTCCGCCAGTATTCCAAGTTGATACAAAACATTCAAGATGTGTATGTAATCCCGTCTTCTTAAATTAATCGTATATCCTCGTTGCTTCAATTCCATATAATGAGGTTTTTCTGGTCCGGTTGTCATACCTACTATTGCTAAACGTGCTGCAGAATTATTCATTTTTAATAAGGTATGACCGATTTCACTCATTCGGTAATAACAATTAAAACCAAATACTACATCATATTTGACTTTTTTGTTATCACTTTCCCACTTATCATGAATTAACTCCATGTTTTCGAAACCTTTTTCGTTTGCCTGGGATTCCAAAAAGCTGATAATGCTTTTGGAACTATCTATACAAGTTAGCTTCCTGACTTCTTTTGCAATATCAAATGTATAATTGCCCCATCCAGGGCCGATTTCCAAAACATGATCATCCTGTTTTAATAATGCCAATAACTCTTGCTGCACAATTTTTGCATAAGGGTCCGCTTTATGTTGTTTTTTCGCTGCAACCTTGGAAGCCCAAAAAGCTTCTTCTGCAGCATCATCTTTTAGCCTGTTAGGTATCTTCCCTGTATGATCTGTCATTGCCTGTTTCCAAAGTTCAATATAATCTGTCATCTTGTCTCCCCTGAATTCGTATGTAGTTATCGGTTTTCAAAATAAAGCAAACAGCCAAATACTTCCTCTTTTAAATATATTAGCATACCATAGCTAAAACTTTGTTTTACACATAAGAAAAAGGAGCAAAAACTTTGCTCCTGTATCCATATTAATTATTTTTCTAAAAACTTTTATCTTTTCGATAAAGTTGACCACGTATTTTCAAGCCATTTATCAAAGTCTGCTCCTTTTTCACCCTCATATGTATCATATATATCCATTCTCATCTTCTGGAGTTTGTCTTTGAATTCGTGATATGTGTGATTTTCAGGTAAACTCTTTTTGATCCTCACTAAGATTTTGGTCAAACCTTTGATCAACTCGCCCTTTTTCCTTGCTGGCAATTGCACATCTTCGCCTAAACTTTTCAATTGACGGTAGGCTGCCTCTTGAACTTTATATACAGAATCATTATTCATGATATGTGTGAGAATGTCGATTACTTGTTTATTTTTTGCTTGACCTAATTCCTCGATTGCATCTAAACGTTCTCTCCAATTAGATTTTCGATTGGCAGATTTTTTTAATTCCTCATAGTTGGCAGGTAACTCGATACCCTTTGTTTCCTTGTTATTCAAATGAATCATTTCTCCTTCTGTCTTAGTGATCCGGATATCAAACATGTAATCCGATATGATAATCCCATTACCAAAATGGCTTATTCCATTCTTCATTATACCCTTTTCCATATTTTAATATAGTTAAATTTATCTGCCGTATCGTCAATCACCCGGGTTCCGGGGACGCGATGCTTTTTTTGTCTTCAATTTACCTGCGCCTATCAACTTCAACTTTAAAAAGGCATAAATCCTGCCTGGATTCATGCCGCTATGGAGGATGCTTTTATTATTGAACATGTACAAATCTAGTCCACGTAATGTTTTTTATTATCTGGATGAATAGAAAATTTTTTCCGTAAATTGACGAGGTTTACACCAAAACTTTCTTCTAAAAGTTCCCTATGTTTCTCCATGATTTCCATGAGATACAAATCATGAATCATGACTTCTGTAATGGGCATCACTAAACCTACATGCATGGTCCATGCTGCACGGCTATCTTTACCAAGAGAGACTATACCTGCGACAACTTCTGAATCATCTCCACTGATAACAAGCCATCGTCCACCATACTCTTCTGTAATTTCATAACCCATATAATGGAGGTAAACATTTGCAAAATCACAGACGATTTCCCCATAGGCAATAATTGTTACATTGACCCCACTATTTGCGGCCTGTCTTAGTTCAGGTTCTAATTCATCGAATTCGTCTTCCCAAATCTCTAAGAGTATTCTTTTTTTAGCAGATAATATACAAGCTTTTACCTTATCGAGTATTTCATTGCGCCCCATGATATTCCAGATATTTTCACGATCATTTGCAGACCGTTCGAACTCCGCTAATGATTTTTCTGCCCGTTCAAAATTCTCTTCCGCTTTCATCCGACGGTTTTTTATTAGCTCCTTTGCAGGAACAGGAGTATACTGTGGTGTGTTTCCAGGACTGACCAGAATATCTCCGCGTATGGCGAGACTATCCAGAATTTCATATATTCTTGAACGTGGTACACCTGAGTTTTTTGCTACTGCATAGCCTGTTAATGGCGATTCTTCCAATAAGGCAAGATATGCTTTCGCTTCATATTCGGTGAAATTCAGATTTTTTAATGTTTCTAAAATGTTTTCTTTCATAAACCCTCCAACACAACCGTAGTTGCTACCTTTGTAACTAATATTTTAGCAAAATCTGTTGACGTTTTCCATTTTCATCTAATATACTTACTAAGTAGTTACTTTAGTAACCACTATAAAAGCGGGAGGGGTAATTAGTATGGACAGCTTACTTACATACATATCAATAGTGGCAATGATGGTCATTATACCGGGGGCAGATACAATGCTCTTAGTGAAAAACACGCTTAGCCATGGTCCGAAAGCGGGACGTTATACTGTTCTTGGGATGGCAACGGGACTTACTTTTTGGACGCTTATAGCCATTCTTGGACTATCTGTTGTCATTGCAAAGTCTGTGATTCTTTTCAGTACAATCAAATATTTGGGAGCCGCCTACTTAATTTACTTAGGGATAAAAAGTTTTTTTGCTAAAAGCGTTTTTTCCTTAAAAGAAATTCAAGCACAAGCAAATACACCTGCGAAGTATTCAAACCGGCACAATAAAGATTCCTTCATGCAAGCATTACTTAATAATATTCTTAATCCCAAGACCGTTTTAGTTTATATAACAATCATGCCGCAATTTATCAATTTGAACGGAAATGTAAACCAGCAATTGATTATATTAGCCTTCATCTTAACCTTGCTAGCTGTACTGTGGTTTCTATTTCTTGTTTATCTTATTGATTACGCAAAAAAATGGATGAACAACTCCAAATTCCAGAAAGCATTCCAAAAATCAACTGGCGTAATTTTAATCGGTTTTGGGATAAAAACAGGAATTTAAATTCATTTACTACCACATCTAATTTGATTCCATCCGTTCAGATTATTGAACGGTTTTTTCATTTATGAACCGGCACCGATATTTTTTCATTCATACATATGGCACTGCATTATTGACTGCAAAGATTTTTCCGCCTTCATCATTTAAAACAATAACGTCAGTATTTTCCCATTAGTGCAGGAAATACTGACGAGTAATGTCCTATGAAGTTTGAAGTATTTCTTTTTGTCAATCCAAGCCGCAAGCTTTGGCGAGTATTTCAACAAGGTGCAAACTTTTCATTTGGTTTGCCGCTCCCTCCCTTTGGATGCCAATGCTCATTTGCATTTGGCATCCTGGGTTAACCGTAACAATGGTAGTTGCTTTCGTTTCTTTAAAATTCTTCATTTTCTCATCAAGAATTTTCATGGATTCATCAAAGTGGAGAAGATTGTAAATGCCTCCAGATGCACAGCAGCGGTCAAACCCTTCCATTTCGACATAGGAAACTCCTGGTATGGATTGCAATAATAAACGAGGTTCCTTTTGGACCTTTTGAACATTACGTAAATGACATGAATCTTGATAGGAAACGATGCCTTGCCATTCTTCAGTGAAGGGTAGCGGCCCCAATTGATGAAGAATTTGACTGATATCTTTTGATTTTTCCGAGAAAGCCCTTGCCGCCGCAGCCGATTCTTGATCCTCTGCCAATAGATGTCCATATTCAAGAAGCGAAGCACCGCAGCCTCCTGCGTTATTTACGATTACATCAGCATCCGTTTGCATGAAGGCTTGGATATTCCTCTTTGCCAATGCTTTCGCTTGTTTTGTTTCACCTTGATGGGAATGCAGAGCACCGCAGCAATTCTGATTTTCTGGGATAATGACCTCACACCCTGCTATGGTAAGCAGCTCAATGGAAAGACGGTTTATTCGTGACATCATGGAATCCATGATGCACCCAGTAAAAAATGCCACTTTTAATTTCGTTTCCCCTTTTGCCGGCATAAGCGTACCTGGCCGTATACGTTTGGAGGAAGTCTCGATGTCTGGAAGTGCCTGTTCTAAATGTGCAAGGGCAGGGGAAACCTTCTGCAATACTTTTGATGAACGGATAAGCTTGGATAAGCCTGTTTTTTGATAAAGTTGCACTGCACTTCCAATTCTGTTCATTCGTTTTGGATATGGAAAAAGATGAACCAATGCCAGTTTTTTGATTCTTGTCATTTTGTTTTTTTGGTTTGCTGACGGGGAGTTTTCAATGGCTTCTTTTGCCGCTTCCAGTATATGTCCGTATGGCACACCAACAGGACATGCTGTTTCACAAGCACGACAGCCTAAGCATAAGTCGATTGGTTCAGCTAAATCTTTTTGGAAATCTATTTTTCCTTCGGCTGCCATTTTCACTAGATTGATACGACCGCGTGGAGAGGCGGATTCCACACCCATTGATTCATATGTAGGGCATGCCGGTAAACAGTATCCGCATTTTACGCATTGGTTTGTCCAATCATAGGCATCTGAATATAAATTTTGGACCGCAGCATTTGACTCATTCTGTTTGGCGGGTAGATTCATGTAACCAACACGACCCTTGTCTGTCCCTTATCAGGAAAAATCTTCCCTGGATTCAGGATATTATTGGGATCCCATGCTTCTTTAATTTTTTTCATCATATTCACTCCGGTTATTCCTAATTCCATTTCCATATATGGTGACTTTAAAGTACCGATTCCATGTTCCCCGGAAAGTGTTCCGCCTAATTCGATTGCTGCTTCAAAAATTTCACTGACAGCAAGCTCCACTTTTTTCATTTCCGAAATATTTCTTTTATCGGTAATGATGTTCGGATGTAAATTCCCATCCCCTGCATGACCGAATACAACCAAATTCAACCCGTATTTCTCCCGGATATTGTTTAATCTCTCCATCATTGCCGGTATTTGACTGCGTGGAACGGTCGCGTCTTCAGAAATTTTTGTAGGACCCATTTGTGTAATGGCCGGGGAAACCAATTTACGCGCACTCCAAATCGTTTGTCGTTCCTCCTCTGTCTCCGCTATCTTGACGTAGGAAGCACCCTCTGCCCTGCATATATCGGCGCATTTATTGATTTCTTCCTCAATCGCCAATGGGTGTCCATCTATTTCTATGATCAAAATGGCTTCTGCCTGTAGAGGCAATCCGGAAGGACGGTAGCTTTCAACTGCACGGATGCACGCATTATCCATCAATTCCAGGGCAGAAGGTAGAATTCCTGATGATAAAATGCTGGTAATGGCATGGCCAGAGTCTATCAAATGATTGAAGTGGGCGACAAATGTTTGTTTAGATTGAGGTTTTGGTATTAAGCGGATGATTGCCTCAGTTACGATGCCCAGAGTACCTTCCGATCCCACGATCAATCGGGTCAAATCATACCCAGTTACATTTTTTACGGTCTTTCCGCCGGTCCGAATGATTTCTCCCGTCGGGGTGACCACCTCCAGACCTATCACGTATTCTTTTGTCGTTCCGTATTTCAATCCCTTTGGCCCGCTGGAGTTTTCTAATAGATTCCCGCCTATAGTGGCTACATTGGAACTGCTTGGATCCGGCGGATAGAATAAGCCGGCTTCTTCAGCCTTTTTATGAATATCAGCCGTAATCACACCTGGAGAGACTATGGCAAGCATATTTTCCCGATCAATGATCATTTTATCACGCAAAAGGGTCATATCAAGAACCATCCCCCCTTTAACAGGTAAAGGGCCGCCGCTTAGCGAAGTTCCAGATCCTCTAGGGTAAACAGGTATTTTGTGAGTATTAGCCAATTTAACCACTTCACTGATTTCCTCCGCGTTTTTTGGCTGGATGACGATTTCGGGTAAATATTCCCCAAAAGAAGCGTCGTAGCTATAACAATACCTTTCTGCCAAATCAAGAAACATTCTGTCACCTGGAATTACCTGTCGAAGATCGACCAGGGCTTCTTTCTCCATGCTTCTCACTTCCTTTCTTAATAGAAATTTGGAAAAGGTCTATCCGTATGTAATATAATGGCATTTTAAGATTCTGCTAGATATAATGATGAAAGAAAAGGAGGTTTTTTTTTGAAAATCGCACTGATTCATGCAACCACAACTGCACTAAAACCAATTGAAATTGCCTTTCAGACCGTTGCACCGAACATTGAACTCCTTCATTTCATGGACACGTCTCTTCTCTCCTTGATGGAAAAGAGCGGCAAGTTAACTCCTGAAATCATCCGCCGCTTTTCTGCATTAGTGAATATCGCCTATGATTCTGATGTTTCATGCATCCAACTTACTTGTTCTGCCTTTAATGACATCACTGCAATTTTACAACCTTTATACTCTGTAAAGTTATTTCGTTCAGATGAGGCCATGCTTGATGAAGCTCTTCGCTATACTCGCATTGGCCTGGTTTCTACCGTAAAAGAAACGCCGATCGCCCTTCAAAATTACTTATTAAATAAGAAACCGGACTGTATGATCGAGTCATTGGTCGATCCCGGAATCATCCATTTATTATCACAAGGAAAAAGAAAGGAACATGACGATCGGGTTAAAAAGATGGTGGAACAATTGGATGGAAAGGCAGACGTGATTTTGCTTTCACAATATAGTATGGAACATATCGCAAAGCAGGTTAATCCCTCTGTCCCTGTCCTAACGGCGCCGTTATTGGCTGCGAAAAGGTGTTTGGCCCATTTGAATGGAATGTACACATGAGTTTTCTTCGAAAAAATCATAACTTTGCGAGCATGATCGTTTGTCACATCATATATATCTTTTTTTAACCGTTTGTATGATGCGAACCGCCAAAAACTTTTCCTACACCTTGAATTTTTTCAAGTATGACAATCAGAAGGACTGATATGAAAATAACCACGCTTGACACGGATGCGACGATTGGATTGTAGGCATCCTGCATTTGCGAGAAAATCTCGATCGGCAGCGTTCTCATTTCAGGTGATACCATAAAAAGAGAGACCGTTACATTATCAAATGATGTCAAAAATGCGAATAATCCCCCTGAGATGGCCGCGGATCCAATTAGCGGCAGTGTCACTTTCATGAATACCGTTAGTGGATTGGCTCCAAGTATGGCCGCGGCCCTTTCCAGATTATAATCAAATCCACTTAAACCGGTTAATACGAGCCGCATGACATATGGTATGCATATCACGATATGGGCAATTAAAAATCCTGTGGACGTACCGGCAAGCATCATTGGTGTAAAGTACATTAAGAGTGCAATCCCTAAGACTAATTGCGGCACACTTAATGGAGAAGTTAAAAGGGCCGTAATATACGATTTTCCCGGAATATCATACTTTGCGATGCCAAGGGCACCCAAAGTACCGAATATGACGGAGAAAAGGGCAGCTAATGCTGCGAACTTCGCACTGTTCAAAAATGCTTCCAAAAATTCAGGGCGCTCCAAGATCTTGGCATACCATTGCAGTGAAAAGCCTTCAGCCGGAAAACTTGGATAATTGGCACTTGTAAAAGAAGCGGGAATAACGACAATGAGCGGGATCAAGATATAGATAACGGCCAAAACGGCTACTGCAATCCGAAGGCCGCCAAACGTTTTCATCATCGGAATACCTCCTTGAATTTCCCTTTTTCAAACGCTCTGGTAAAGACGGCTACCGATATGACAGTGGTTGCTAATAGAATATAAGAAAGAGCAGATCCGAATGTCCAATGCAGCAGGTTATTAATTTGATCATAGATGACAACAGGCATCACGGGCACGTTGGCTCCCCCCATTAGTGCAGGCGTAACATAAGCACTCATTGACAAACTGAATACGAGAATGCAGCCAGATACGATACCTGGGATGCTTAGCGGCAATGTAATGGAAAAGAACCTTCTGAATGGGCTTGCCCCAAGTATGGCTCCTGCCTTATCAAGAGAAGGATCGATATTATAAAGACTTGCAACGATGGATAAGATCATGAAAGGAAGATATGCATTGGAAAGCCCAATCACAACTCCGATTTCCGAAAACAATAGTTTCAATGGTGCATCTATTATGCCAAGGGCCATCAAGGTTTGATTAATCGTTCCATTAGGCAAGAGCAAAAGGTACCAGCCAAAATTACGGACAACTATACTTACCAAGAGCGGTGACACGATCAAGAGAGTGATATACCCTCTGATCCGCGCTGAACTTTTGGCCATTGTCAAAGCTACTGGATATCCAAGAAATAAAGCAACCAAGACCGAATATAAACTGATCTTCACTGTCAGCCATAATGAAGATAAGTAATAGCTATCGGAAAATAATTGGGTATAGTTTTTTATGCTATAAACTGCCTCCGCTCCTCCAAGATTATCTGTGGATATGAAGCTTAAATATAAAATGTATAACATCGGTATGACAAAGAAACCAAATATGAAAAGCAGAATCGGCGTTAAAAGTAGTAACCCCGGCACCCAGACTTTCCTTTTCTTGCTTTTAGGCTTCTTTTGCGGCTCAATAGGACTCGTTTGCTGTTCTATTTCTTGACTAGCATAACTTCTGATGGGCTCCATCCAATCAACACCTCACTTCCATTTTGCCATGATGAATCGGTAGCGGAAGTCAATACTTGAATACTTTTCCCCTGTAACAGAACATTGATTTCCCATGAGGTACCGAGATAGTTCATTTGGCTGATCTTGGCACGATGGAAATCCAATGGAGATGAAGATTTTTCATCAAGAGAAACAACTTGCAGTTTTTCCGGTCTAATATAAAGCTTTACCTCATCCCCGGTTTTCAGATCACTTTCATTTCCCATGACGTTATTTGTGTCGACATGAGTGATATCAGAACCGATCTTGACTGCAACTTTCCGCTTATCGACAGCAGACACATTCCCTTCAAAACAATTCGATTTCCCGATGAATTGAAAGACGAACTCTGTCTTCGGATGATTGTATATCTCAGTCGGAGTACTGATTTGTTCAATTTTCCCTGCATTCATGACCACGACCCGATCAGACATGGAAAGAGCTTCTTCTTGATCATGAGTCACAAAGATGGTCGTTACGCCAATTTCCTTTTGTAAACGCTTAATCTCGGCCCTGAGTTCATGACGCAGCTTTGCATCAAGGTTTGAAAGCGGTTCGTCAAGCAAAAGGAGCTCCGGTTCAACAACAAGTGCCCTTGAAATCGCTACACGCTGACGCTGACCTCCTGATAATTCCCTTGGATAACGATTCTCCAATCCTGACATTTTCACTAATTCAAGCGCTTTACTAATCTTCTTTTTTTGCTCAGCTTTCCCGACTTTGCGCAGTTTCAAGCCAAAACTGAGATTTTCATAGACTGTCATATGGGGAAAAAGCGAATAAGTTTGAAAAACCATTCCTAAATCACGCTTGTAAGGCGGAACCTTCGTAACATTATTGCCTTTAATATGGACCTCGCCCCGATCCGGATCGAGGAACCCGGCAATAAGGTTTAAGGTTGTGGACTTTCCGCACCCGGAAGGACCAAGAAGAGTGAGTAACTCTCCTTGTTTCACCTCCAAATCAATGCCATTCAGGACAATATTCGCTCCAAATTGTTTAAACGCGCCTTTTATCTCTACATCATTTTTTTTTGAGCCAACCCCCTGAACTGCCTCCAGATGTTGCCTATTAATTTCCACATCTTTTTTTAATACTTCCATGTGATCAACACGCTCCTTTTTATTTGAGTTTTTTCCCTAATTCAGGAGTAACCTCTTTCGCCCATCTGTCTGACACCTCTGCACGGATCTCAGCAAACTTGGCGAAATCAGGTTTGAATGTTTTATCACTTGCTTTAAGCCCGATTGACTCTTCATATTTTTCTGGAATTTTCATGCCTTCCACTGTCGGATAAAATCCTTTTTCCGAAATTAATGCCTGTGCTTCTTCACTGATTACATAGTTGATGAATTCTAGGGCTTCTTTGCTATTTGGCGTATTTTTCACTAGACCAGCGCTGAAAGCTTGAAGCGGCACGCCTTCTTTAGGTACTGCCATCTTAATCGGAATACCTGAAACGGCTAATTCACCTATGGAATAACTTCCCATGACCGTTACGTCAGCAGCTCCTTGTTGGATAGCTGGCATCATTTGCGTTGAGTTTTTATAAAATGTATTGGAATAGGCTGCAAGATCTTTTGCCTTTTCGAGACCTGGTTCCATGTTTTCCGTACTGCCGCCGTTTGAAATCGCCAGACCATTAAGGGTATTGAAACCCCAATCATTCGTAATATCTGAAAATGCCGTTTTACCCTCGTAATCAGGTGAGACAAGATCATTCCATGATTCAATTGATTTTAAGCCTTCCTTTTTAAAGGTTTCCGTATTATAAGCTGGTGCAATGACTAAACCGAATGCTGGAGCGGCCGCATTTTCAACCGGAATGAACCGTGAATCCACCGATTTCATATTGGGAACATTGGACTCATCAATTGGTTCGATCAGTCCCTTCTCCTTAGCGCGTATAACGTCAACCGGTACAAAAAGGGCAACATCTATTTGCGGAGCATTCTTCTGTAATTCCACTTTGGATAGGATTTCACCTGATAAACCGGAAATATAATTAACCGTGATTCCCGTTTCTTCTTTGAATTTTGGGGCAATCACATCTCGGATGGCACTTTCGATGACACCACCATTACCGGCTATCGTTATTTTTTTCTCTCCTTTTTCACCTGTACCCGTTTGAACGGATTCCCCCGGTTTTTGCGGAGTGGGATTACCACAACCCGCAAGAGCGATCAATACTATTATTGATAAAAGACTCATTAGCTTTTTCATAGTCATTACCTCCCGTTTTTCATTGATTTCCAATAATTCCTTGTTCGGTGAAATAATTCACGGCCCCTGGATGAAAATCCAAGGGAACTTGTTTAGTTGCTTCCGTTATTGAAATATCAGAAGCAGCTGGATGTGTATGCTGCAGTTCAGGCAGATGTTCATATAATGTTTTTACAAGATTGTAAGCATGAGGATCAGACATTTCCTTGTAGGTTACCAGGACATTTTTAATTGAAATCGTTTGGACATTTTTTTTCATCCCGCTGTATGTATCTCTGGGAATTTCATTATGGGTATAAACCCCATATTGTTTTTGAAGGCGTTCAATGATGTCTCCCGGTATTGGAATGAAAGTTAGTTCCGTCTGCTTTGATATGAAAGCGATTTCATTATTAGGGATTCCCGAAGAAAAGAAAGCTGCATCAATGGTACCATTTCGTAATGCTTCTGCAGATTGAGAAAAAGAAAGATAGGATAAATTCAATTGATCAGTCGGTAAATCGGATTCTAACAGTATCCGCTCTGCAATAAGCCTTGTACCGCTTCCAGCCGTTCCTACACTAATGCGTTTACCAACTAAATCTTCCAAGGAATCAATATCATTTTGTTTAGTAGAAACAATTTGAACATAATTGGAATATAGTGCCGTTAAAGCTCTTAACTTGGATTTATCCGTTTCAGGCAAATCCAGTACATCCACTGTGGTAAAACCAATTTCTGCCCGATGACGGCTAACCAATTCAGTATTTTCGATGGAAGCATCGGTGACCTGGGTACCTGACACAGCTCCGTTGTATTTTTCATACATATTTGATAATCTTTGTCCTAATGAAAAGTAAACACCTGTCATATCTCCGGTTCCGATGATTAACATCCTATTATTTAAATCCTGTCCTTCAGAAGTTAGTTGCCTCTGGATCAAGGTAGTAGCAGGTTTAGAAATTTCCTGCTGCTCATTCATAAAAGAACATCCTGTCATGAAACAAAATAACAAAGCGACTTTTATAAAGAGTGCTCCATTTTTCATCGTGATCCTCCTTTCTTAATGAATTTAGATGCAAATGCCATGCCAAGTCGATTTTCTGCTTTAAAACGCAAATCCTGCCGATTTCAAGCATGTTATACAAGGATAAACCGGCAATTTTTTCCGGTTTTCCAGAAAAAATTGCCGGTTAACACGATGAACCCTTTATTCTTCTTTTGAAATGAGCTTGATTTTATCACGAAGGCTCCTTTCAGAAATTTTTAGGATTTGGGCTGTTTTTTGCCGATGATTATTACAATATTGAAGAGTGGCCGTTATGACTTTTTCTTCTATCTCTTTCATGGAAATGCCAATGGGAATCCTGAAACTGTTAAAATCGTCGTCCGTGCCATCCGGCTGGAGAATGAACTTCTGTTCTTGAACATATTGCGGCAAGTCGGTTTCTTCCATTTTTTTTGAGTTTGATAGGGCAACAGCATATTCTATAATGTTTCCAAGCTCCCGGACATTCCCAGGGTAATGATAATCCAGTAAAATCCGACGTGCGGTTGCCGAGAACATCTTTTCTTCACGATTCATATCCTTCGCGTGTTTTTTTATAAAATAATCCATAAGGATCGGTAAATCTTCTTTTCTATCTCTTAGTGGCGGCATCGAGATGGGAATGACATTTAGCCTGAAAAACAAATCCTCCCTAAATTCCCCTTCCATCACCATTTGTTCCAGGTTTTTATTGGCTGCACTTATAATACGGACGTCCAATGAGATTTTTGTATTGGATCCCAGAGGCGTCACTTCCCGTTCCTGCAATACCCTTAATAATTTGGCTTGAAGTGGAAGGGGCATTTCACTGATCTCATCCAGAAAAAGGATGCCTCCATTAGCAGCAACGAATTTCCCTTCCTTCCTCTGAGTTGCACCTGAAAATGCTCCCTTCTCATAACCGAACAATTCAGATTCCAGCAGCATCTCAGGAATTGCTGCACAGTTGACGATCTGCATTGGATTGTTTTTCCTTCTTCCCAAAGTATGGATATTTCGGGCTACAAGCTCCTTTCCAGTACCACTTTCACCCGTGATGAGAACACTGGAATCAATATCTTTCACTCTTTCGATCATTGAGAAAATACGCTGCATCGCCTTGCTGTTACCAAGGAAGTTACCAAATCTCTTTTGAATCTCTAATTCTTCATGTAATGTCTCCAATTGATTGGACATCTGTTTGAATTCGGCTGCCCTCATCAACAGCAAAGAAAGTTCTTCAATATTAATTGGCTTTTCAATATAGTAGTAGGCTCCTTTTTTTATGGCCTCAATGGAAGTTTCAATGGATGAATAGGCAGTCATCATGATGACTGTTACGTTAGGTGATATTTGTTTGATTTTCTGGAGGACATCAAGTCCACTTTTATTTCCTATTCTCAAATCAAGTAACACAATATCAAAGTGCTGATTGTCGATTTTCCGTAGACCCTCATCCGGGTCTGTAGTTGTCATGACAACATAAGAATCTTCCAATGCAAAGCTAAGAGCGGTGCAAATAGCAGGTTCATCATCAATCACCAATACTTGCATTTTCATATGACTCCTCCTCTTTCCAGGCTTCTATTCAATATATATAGGTAGTAAAATGGTGAATGTCGTTCCTGAATTAGGGTAACTTTTTACATGGATATCTCCGTTATTTTCTTTAATAAGCCTATACGATAACGTAAGTCCCAAACCGACGCCCTTTTCTTTATTCGTGAAAAAAGGCTCAAAAATATGGTTCAGTTCTTCCTGCTTCATCCCTATTCCCGTATCCGATATGGTAATCCGCCCTGTCTTTTCGTTCACTTTATCAATGGTGATTTTAATGGTCTTTTCCTTTGTTTCTTCAACGGCATGAATCGAATTCAACACCAAGTTAAGAAGCACTTGTTGAATTTGTTGTAAATCTATATAAAAAATAAAGTCCTCCTCAATCATCTGCTCGAAATTTATTTGTTTTTTTTCCATTGTCACCT
>NZ_JVPL01000182.1:0-4605 GCF_001054655.1 Bacillus sp. 220_BSPC | reverse complement strand
CTGAGAAATTGGGCTTTTTAATATTGGTATTTCCTTAACGTTGTAAATTTGCGTTTTGCTGGTGGTACCCCTTTGAAAAATAAAAAGGAGCTAGTGTTATGCAGTTACCTGAAGACTTTAAAAATTTTTTAGGCATAAACCAAGCTACTATCCCCATGTGCATCATTCGCATGGCAAAGGATTTACCCATAAGCCCGGATCTTCCTGCACCCGCTACAAAAACTTTCTTTGATTCAAGAATCCCATTAACCAGTCTTTCAGCTTCTTCATCAGCTATTAAGTCTACTGAACGATTTAGCTCTTTTATGAATTCAGCTAAATATTGAGAAGTCTGCATGATGGATATTAGCCTTGTTTTACTAATTTTTGTATTTGGGCAGCTGTCCCTTTAATATCTGCATGTCCAGTGATACCTCCACCAACAATAACGAGGTCAGGTTGTGCTTTAATGACTTCCGGAAGTGTATCTAATTTTATGCCGCCTGCTACAGCAGTTTTTGCATTTTTTACAACACGTTTAATGGTTTGAAGGTCCTCAAAAGAATTTTTTCCAACAGCTTGAAGATCGTAGCCAGTGTGCACACAGATGTAGTCGACGCCAAATGCATCCACTTCTTTAGCACGAGTTTCAAGATCTTTCACAGCGATCATATCAACAAGGATTTTTTTGCCTTGTTTTTTAGCTTCTTCAACAGCCCCTTTGATGGACATATCTTCAGCTGCACCAAGAATCGTGATGATATCAGCGCCAGCTTCAGATGCCTTCATCACTTCATAACCGGCTGCATCCATAATTTTTAGGTCAGCTAATACTTTCAAAGAAGGGAAAGCTTCTTTCATTTCTTTAACAGCCCTAAGCCCTTCATTAATAACCACAGGTGTACCGATTTCTACGATATCAACATATTCCTCCACTTGTTTAACCAATTCAATACCTTCTTGAATGTTTACTAAATCCAGTGCCAATTGTAATTCCATTTATCCTTCACTCCTAATAGTATGTTTTAGTTTGTTCCACAGTAAGTATTTTCCTCTGGCACTCAATCATTGCGCAGCAAGAAATTCATATCGACTGTACAATGTATCGTATACTAAGTATAATATTTTTGTAAGTACGCACTTTAATTTTACATAGTGTTAAAAAGTATACTATGTGATTAAGGATTTATATTTGGAGGTGATTTGAATGACAAGGCTACAGAATAAAACATTCAATTGTGAGAAGGAATTGACCCTTTCTGTTATTGGGGGGAAATGGAAGATGCTTGTTTTATGGCACCTAGGCAAACAGGGGACCAAGCGTTTTGGTGAACTGAAGGCTCTTATGCCGGGCGTCACTCAAAGAATGCTCGTTAACCAGCTTCGAGAGCTGGAAGAAGATCTTATTGTTCATCGCGAAGTCTATCCAATTGTACCTCCCAAAGTGGAATACTCTCTGACAGAACAAGGAGAAAGCCTGATGCCGATTCTTGATTCGATGTATAATTGGGGTGAAAATTATATGGAGAATGTCGTTGGGGGCCAAGTAAAAAGAAAAGAGGATATCAAGTAGAAAAACTATCCCCTCTTTCTTATTCAAAGATGTTTTCTCCTTTTTCTTTACCTTGATATGGTCACTCACGTATCAAATTAAGGTAGAGAAAAGCACAACATTTAATAATCATTATTAAAAGCCAAGGTTAGCGATTTTGTATAGTCGCTGACCTTGGCTTTTTCACATGCACCCGGCATTGGTGCAAATCTCTAGCCATGGTGGTGTACGGTTTGCTTAATGAAGGAGTGTCTACTCAGAGAGGAAAACCTTTTCGTTTCTAGGAATATTATACAAAGACCCAGTAATTGGTATGCTTTATTACACTATGTAATTTTACTGATACTATTTAATTATAAAGTGCGTACTTACAGGGGTACCACCAGCAAAACGCGATTTTACAACGTTAAGGAAATACCATATTAAAAAGCCCAATTTCTCAGCATTAAATTGATAAATTGGGCTTTTTTCCATACTGTAGATAATGCCTCGATTGTCGAAGATCAATAAATTTGAACAAAAAAGTGATTATTGATCTGCCGCATTTTTCACTGCTACGACTGCTTTGGCATAATCCGGATGACAATGACAAACGCTGTATAAGGAGGCTCTAATTATGTTCAGATTGATTGGGTCCGTAAATAGTATTCTGACTATATTTAGATAACTAACATGCTTGGTAGTAGGTATTAACTTCGATTGATATCCTTATAGGGGAAAACTCAAATTGACATATCGGGAATTAATGATATTATAAACATATGGATATCATAGAAATCTTTAAAGCATTGTCTAATGAAAAACGTTTGCTGATTTTGAAGTGGTTAAAAGAACCTGAAAACTATTTTACCCTCCCTATTTCTGAAGGGGTTAGCTTTGAGAAAGAGGGTGTATGCGTATCACAGCTGCATCATAAGTTAAATGTAACACAATCAACGGCTTCTCAATACCTTACTATGTTACATCGGACTGGGCTACTCGAAGCAACGCGTAAGGGGAAGTGGACATACTATAAGCGTAATGAAGAAGTTATTAAAGAAATAGGCAATTACATTGCGAAAGAGATTTGAGGATTAAAGTGAATTGCTTCAAGCAATTCACTTTAATTAATTAGTATATATCGAGATTTCTGAATATGTAAATGTGTTAGGTCATATATTTTTTTATTAAAATAAATCGTTAATTCGAGATATGTTAATTTATTATATACGCTTCTATGATTTCAGCTTTATTTAAGTAGCTGATTTATTAATTATAGTAAGGAAGAGATTTAGACGAATTTAGAAATGGTGTCCATAAGAATAAGGATGAAGTATTCGCTTTTGTTTCCTATTGATCCAATACAATCCGTTGTTTAATAATATACTGAAATTCTAAGAGATAAAAAGGGTGAAAATTAACATGAACAAATTTGAAAAACATAATGGATATTCGAGAACATTTCAAGAAAATAAACTTACTTTAGGTTTGCTTTTTCCACTTGAAGCCTACCAAGGCAACATTCCAGAAATGGATTTGGAACAACAAATAAAACTAGCAACTGTTGCTGAAAAAGCCAATTTTGCCTCTCTATTTGTCCGAGATGTTCCATTAAATGATCCGTCATTCGGAGATGTAGGACAAATGTATGATCCGTGGGTATTCCTTAGCCATATAGCAGCGCATACAAAGAAAATTGCCTTAGGAACCGCAAGTGCGATAACGTCATTTCAACATCCATTAAATCTTGCTAAATCAGCAGCATCCTTGGACAAAGTATCAGGGGAAAGACTTTTATTTGGTCTTGCAACGGGAGATCGTCCGATTGAATTTAACGCTTATGGCGTTGACCGAGAAAAAAGGACTGAATTATATCAAGAAGCTTTTTATGTGATGAAGGAAGTTTGGGCAAAATCATTCCCTACGATTAATTCTAGTAGGGTAAGTCTGACTGGAGGAACAGATCTTCTGCCAAAACCAGTTTTAGGCTATATCCCAGTATTTGTAACGGGTTTTTCTGGGCAATCAATGGAATGGATTGCGGAAAATAGTGATGGAATACTTGGTTATCCACGTAATCCAGCTCAACAAGAGAGACTCATTAGAGATTATCGTTCATTAACAGATGGATTTAAACCATTTGCCCAATCGCTATATATTGATTTAACTGAGGATCCGAATGAAGGGCCAACATCTATTCACTTAGGGTTCAGAAGTGGCCATAAATTCTTAATCGAATTTCTAAACGCATTACAAGAAGTCGGAGTTAACCATGTATTTATAAATAACAAATATAGTCGTCGCCCTGCGGAAGAGGTAATACAAGAATTAGCGGAAGAAGTAGTCCCTCTATTTCCGGCCTTAACGTAATGCTAATCTGAAATTATAATTTTAATAGTCAATTGGAGAGATGAAAAAAAAGTAGTATTTGACAATGAAGTTAGGTGTTTTAGATCAGATGGCGCAACCAAAGGGGTGTGACTGCAGAATAGACAACTGCTCGCACGATTGAAATGGCTCAATATGTAGAAGAATTAGGGTATGAACGCTATTGGTCATGCAACGAGGGCTAGGATCAAGTTCCCCTGAAATTATGATGGCTGCAGTCGCAGCTAAGACTGCCAAATTGAAGGTTGCAGTGGTGGAATCCTGCTTCCACAGTATAGTGCATATAAGGTGGCTACCCAGCTATTTCAATTACAATCACTTTTTCCCGGAAGAATAGAGGCAGGTGTCGGACGTTCACCTGGAGGAAATGAAAACATTCGATCGTTGTTGGCCGTTGGCCAGCCGAATCAACTAGCTGACTATCCCGATAAATTGACAGACCTCATAACATTCCTAAGTAATGATGGAAAAGTTAGTGCCGTACCACGGACAGAAGACGCCCCGAACTTATTTTCATTAGGTTTGGGGGAAAACAGTGCTAAACTTGCAGCGAAACTGGGTGTTCATCAATTTATTGGAAAATCCCGATGAAATGCCTGTCCCCATACCCTTAGGCTATTCCGTGGGAAGAAACCGTTTAGTTGATCTACTTCATCGATTTCAAGCGATTGGTGTCAACCATTTGGCGTTTGTTCTGTATTTTTCCA
>NZ_JVPL01000181.1:0-6782 GCF_001054655.1 Bacillus sp. 220_BSPC | reverse complement strand
CCGCGGGCGGTCGGGGAGCCTCCTCGGCTTGCGCCTGCGGGGTCTCCCCTGGACTCGCTTTTCCGGCAGGAGTCTCGCACCTTCCGTTCCAATCAACTATGTTTTAATTTTTAGATAGAACCCTATAGAATTTATTTAAAATGCTTTTAACTCATCCAATAAACTATTCAATTCAAGTTCTTAATGATCTTCATTTAATTTTAGTAATACAAACACTTATGGGATAACCAGGGCTAAGATGATATAACCTAAAAAGATTATTCACCCTAGTATTGAAGGCACGAGAATCATTTGAGTGATCTTTGCAAACCCGGGGGAGACACAATTCTCAATTGGTATTTTTATTTTTACTGGTGATGTCATTTTTGTTTAAAAATTCAATGATTCCACTCACCAATCCAGAGGATAATGGCAGTTCAGGATTTGTATAGGTTGCTAAATTCCCTGCTCGATCTGCAGGGGCTTCTTTCAATACATGATTCATCTTTTCGATTATAAGTAATTCTGAATCGCTTTTTTCTTCATGTAACGCTTTTGCATTAGTTGCCGGCACTTGAATGTCTCTATTGCCGTTTACGATTAGAACAGGGATATTCAGTTCCTTTACTGATTCTAGCGGGTTATATTGAATCCAAGAAATCATGTAAGGTTGAACAGAGGGGCGGAATACACTTTGCAGATCAGCACTGACAGTCTCGACTTGTTTTCCTTGTTTTAGCTTTGCCAGTATATCTTTGGATTCCGTTAATAACGACGGTGTAAGCTGCTCTTCAAGCTGTTTCATGAGAACTTGGTCAATAGGTTCCCCTGCACCCGCCAATGAAATGAATATGTCTGTTTCTGTTTTCTTTGCGGCTGCCATTCCAATTAAAGAGCCTTCGCTATGGCCGATGATGCCGACTTTGGAAAAACGGCCATCCTTTTTGGTAAATTGGACCCAGGCAGCTGCATCATCAATATACTGTTCAAATCTCAGGTTCTCTTCTTTTCCTGCCAATTGCATATTTTCACCAATTCCGCGCTTATCATACCTGATGCTTGCAATCCCTTTTTCTGCAAGACTTTCGGCTAACATTTTCAAACTATTATTTTTTCCGGGAGTTGCAATGGTGTTACCATCTTTATCGGTCGGCCCGGAACCCGCAATTATAATCATCACAGGAAAAGGCCCTGCATGTTTTGGTGTTTCTAAAAGGCCTTTAATGGTTCCGTTCTTTAAGTCGGCCTGCACGATTTCACCTGATTCTTTTTCTTCAACTGCCTGATCGGATTTCTTGAGCAATTCAAAGGGGAAGGCTTGCCCTTTTTGAACAAATGTTCCTGAAATCTTATCCTGATTTACTTTCCCATCAAACGTAATTTGCTGATTTTGGATTTTCATATCAAAAAACAAGTCTGATTCACTTAACTTTACACTTGTTAAGGGGAATTCGTTCAACCCTTGTACAGGAATACTTATCGTTCCATCTTTCTTCGTAAAATGAACAATGATTGGAAGCGGTTGATTTGGGATCTTAATATCTCCTTCCCATCTGCCTTCAATAGCTTTCAATGAGCTCACTTCCTTCGATTTCTCTTCCACCTGTACATCGTCCTTGGTTCTGCAACCTGCCATTAATAAAGCAGCACTTACGATAATACATATAATCGACAAAAGTCTTTTCATTTGAGCCAGTTCCTTTCTTAAAATAATTAGACTCAGTCATTGGATATCCGTCTTCATTATAAGGAATTTTTAATATAAAATTCCAATATTTGCCCTTGTTTCCGTTTGTTTTTCCACACTTTTATCTTTTTTGAAGAGGTAGGGACATTCACTCACCATCTTAATCCGGGCGCAAAAGTCGGTGTTGTTTTCATTAGAGGTCGGAAAACCAGGTCAAAATTAGAATGATTTGAATCAAATATTGACATCTAAAAGAAACTCTTTTAGAGTGAATGTGTAAATTAAATATCCTCGTTAGGTGAGGCTCCTGTGTAGGAGATACGCTACTGCCCAAAAATGTCGAAAGACGCCAATGGGTCAACAGAAACCATCGACATAAGGTGGTTTTTAATGTAGCTGGCTTTGTCCTATGCCACACAGTGCTAAAGCTCTACGAATGGAGGAACTGGATTTATGCTTGTATTTGTCATTCAGTCATATAAGGCTGTTTGTATTTGTCATCGAGACAATGTACGCATATATACCGTATTTAACACCTTCATTTGTAATGGAGGTGTTTTTATTTTTTCTTGGAGGTGAGGGATTTGGAGAACTATTCACGACGGCATACTCGTGAATGGAAACAAGATTTTGGAAGGGGAATAATAATATTTTTTTTATTCTTAATATTTAAGGGAAATATTTTTTGGCTCCCCTAAAAAGGAGTGAGAGACAAGATGATAAAAGTCCTGACGGAAGATCAAATGACTTTACAAATCATAAAGGTATTAAAAGAAGGAAAAAAGAAAGAATTTCAAGCGATATTGGAAGAACTCCAACCATATGACATTGCGCGAATTTTTGAAGGGCTCCCAGAAAAACACCATACACGCTTCTTGTTGTTACTCGATTCAGAACAAATCGCTGAGCTGATTCAAGAAGTTGAGAAAGTCCATCAATTAAAAATTCTTAGTAAATTGGGAATAGAGAAATCCGGCCATGTAATGGATTTAATGGATAATGATGATCTAGCTTCATTGTTAGAGGACCTATCCCCTGGAAAAATCGAAGAACTTCTTTCTGGCATGAAACAAGAAGAATCAAAAATCGTTCAAAATATCATGAATTACCCCCCTGAAACGGCAGGGCGAATCATGACAAACCGTTTTGTATGGATCCCCCAACATTATTCGGTGCGTGAATCAGTTGAAAAACTGAAAATCTTTGCGGAGTTTTCGGAAACGATCAACTATCTTTATGTAATAGATAATGATAAAAAATTAGTAGGTGTTGTCTCATATCGGGATTTAATAATAAATGATGAATCTGAAAAAATTCAAGATATTATGTACAGCCGGGTTATCTCCGTATCCGCATATGAAGACCAAGAAGAGGTAGCTCGTGTTATTGAGCGATATGATTTTTTAGCAATTCCAGTAGTAGAAAAAAATAATGAGTTATTAGGAATTGTAACCGTCGATGATATTATTGATGTTGTCATTAAGGAAGCGAATGAAGATATTGAAAAATTATCGGCATCCGGTAAAGCTATAGACTTTGACACGAAGGCGCACGTGGCCGCGTATCGTCGGTTGCCCTGGCTTATTTTGCTTTTATTTATCGGATTAGTGTCTGGAACCATTATAAGCGGTTTTGAAGAAACCTTGTCCAAAGTTGTTGCACTTGCCTTCTTTATGCCGATGATCGCAGGGATGACTGGAAATACAGGTACTCAATCTTTAGCCGTTGTTGTAAGAGGTCTAATCACTAGTGATACGGATAAAGGAGTCGTGACCAGGCTCATTATACGGGAACTGAAAGTTGGCTTGATAATAGGCATCACCTGCGGAATATTAATTTCCATCATAGCTTATGTTTGGCAGGGAAATCCCGTTCTGGGATTAGTGGTTGGAAGTTCGTTGGTGATGACCCTGATTATCGGGACTTTAGCTGGGACCATTATTCCTTTGATATTATATAAATTCAACATCGATCCCGCAGTTGCTTCTGGTCCGCTAATTACAACACTGAATGATATACTCTCGTTACTTATTTACTTTGGAATGGCAACGATGTTCATTTCAAAATTGATGTAGACTATCCACGAATTAGTTCATTAAACTGGTTAATGAGAAGAAGGGGCAGTAACCCTGCCAAGCAGACAATAAAAATAGATTATTTCAAGCTGCGGCCTTTCCCCGGTATTCAATCGGGGAAAGGCCGTTTAATTTTTCTGGAGGGCGAACCGTTTATCGAAATGAAAAACATTGGACATAATAGGCTGTAGCAAGTTTGAGGTTTTCAGGAAAGGCTACATAAATAGTGTTATGGAAGCGATAGCCAATCATATTCTTTGACCTATGAACTTCATCAGTGATACGCTTCTTTTCGAAATTACGTATTCAAACCAAGGAGGAACAATGATGACACAAACCAAACAACAAATAATCACCCTGGCAAACCGTCCGAAAGGTATGCCTTCGAAAGGGGATTTTAACTTTGTTGAAAGTGAAGTTCCCACACCGAAGGATAATGAGATTTTAGTACGTACACTATATTTATCTGTCGATCCATACATGCGTGGCAGAATGCAAGATACCAAATCATATATTGCTCCATTTGAATTGAATAAGGTCATCACGGGCGGCGTTGTTGCCGAAGTTGTTGAGTCCAAATCGAATTCCTTCAAACAAGGGGATGTCGTTGTTGGGAATATCGACTGGGCAGAATACACAGTTGTCACTGAAAAGGAAATCCGTGTGATTGATCCCAAGGTGGCTCCTGTCACAACTCATTTAGGGATTCTTGGAATGACCGGTTTAACTGCTTACTTTGGTTTGCTTGATATTGGTAAACCTCAAGAAGGTGAAACGGTAGTCGTTTCAGGAGCGGCTGGAGCAGTCGGTTCAGTAGTCGGACAAATTGCTAAGATTAAAGGTGCGAAGGTTGTTGGCATCGCTGGTTCAGATGAAAAACTTGAGTATTTAACGAAAGAGCTAGGATTTGATGGAGCCGTAAATTATAAAAGTGATAGTTTTGCAACAGATTTAGCCAATGCTGTTCCTGATGGAGTCGATGTTTATTTCGATAATGTGGGCGGCGAGGTGTCCGATGCTGTTTTTACACTTTTGAATGCGAATGCCCGAATTCCATTATGCGGGGCGATTTCCTCATATAACGCGGAAGGAAAAGATCTAGGACCGCGTCTGCAATCGGCAATGATCAAAACCAGTGCACTAATGAAAGGTTTCACAGTTGGAAATTATGCCGCTAGATTCCAGGAGGGTGCTACGGAATTAGGTAAGTGGCTTCAAGAAGGAAAGCTGAAGTATGAAGAAACGATTATTGAAGGGTTCGAAAACACACCGGATGCATTTTTAGGTTTGTTTAAAGGAACGAACCTCGGAAAACAGCTTGTAAAAGTTGCGGAACCCGAATTCGCTCAACTATAAGTTTTATGGAAATAAAGCTGAGGAAGGTCCTTCGTTGTGATTTTTAAGCAGCTTATAACAAAAGCGGCCTTTTTTCGTATTCAATCGGGAAAAGGCCGTTTTCCTTTCAAGTTAAAATTTGATCCTTCTTACCCTTAGTGGTATCTTTTGATCCATATGAAGGATATTGCTTTGTGCTTGGACATATATACCCTTTGAAGGATACTCAAAAATCCGCTAGGAAATTTTGGACCTGCAAGGAGCGCTTCAGTTTTGCGGAGCAGCAACTGGCTAATCAATCTAATTGATCCTATTATGGGAGTTCAAATTTGACTCCCTTTCTTTAAATGAGTGATTATTCGGCCTTATTAATAGGATGAAATTGGTAGGTTTATAGAAAAGTCTGTAAAAATGCCAGTTTTCATTATAAAATGTAATTACAAAGAGAAAGGTGATGAACCATGTCAAACGTTGCTAAATTTCGTGATTTTTTAAGTAGTGAGAAAATCTATATGAATGAGTTGAATGAAGATGGCACCACCTTTTTTAGGGCAGAGCAAAAGTTAAAGGATGGCTGGAAGGTCCTTTTAGTATTTGCTTTCAATCAAGATGAAAATGTGGCGGACTTATTTTGCTTTAATGTCGCCGAGTTGAAGAATCCTGAAAAGAAACAGGATGTACATACACTATTGAATGAATATAATGCTAATTTCAGGTATTCCAAACTGTATGAAGAAAATGGGACCATTTCCATTCGTTATTCATACTCCATTGAGGGGGATATCGTACCTGATCTGGCGTTCAGGAAGTTAATCATGCTGCTTGAAACGGCACAGCAGGTTTATCCGCGGTTAATGGAAGTCATTTGGTCTTAAATCACCATATAGGATGAAAAAGTTCTCTTCAATCAGGGGACTTTTTAACATTTTTACTAGAGTGAATGAATATATTAATTTTACAATACGCTAATTATTAATTTTTTAAAAGAACTATTGCATTTTTTCACATTAGACTATATAATTAATTTTGTTGATTGGTAATTCGACAAACTTCTACAAGAATATGCGGGTGTAGTTTAGTGGTAAAACCTCAGCCTTCCAAGCTGATGATGAGGGTTCGATTCCCTTCACCCGCTCCAATACATACTCATAACGTAGGGTTTCGTTACCTGGAGAACGAAGCTTTGCGTTTAAATATTATTACAAGAATTCTACTGTTTACAGTGGGATTTTTTTATTGTCCAAATTGCCTGCATTTCATCGAAGCGGTAATACAGTATGTCATACCCGAAAAATTTTGATTATCCTTCATCCGGGAATTTCGATGCAGCACAAACTTAGTCAATATGATTAACTGCGTTAGTAGAATCAGTTTGAATAAGTTTGTGCTTTTTTGTTAATGGGGAAGAGAAAGGCGTGCCAGGCTTATGTAGCATCAATGATTATCAATCGAAAGGCAGAAAGTAACCATTGTAAATCGGCTAGCCGGGACCCCGGAGACGTTTACTTTGATGAGGCTTCGCAGACAGTCGGAGGGAAGGGAATAATTTCTGGGTAAAACGGAAAGTGTTTTTGAGGGTTAGCAAATCTGATCGTTGATTTCCACTACAGGCACTCGCTTTCCGCGGGCGGTCCGCCCTTGGCTCTCGCCTCCGGTGTCTCCCTTGGCCACGCTTTTCCCGCAGGAGTCTCGTACCTTACGTTCCA
>NZ_JVPL01000180.1:0-19598 GCF_001054655.1 Bacillus sp. 220_BSPC | reverse complement strand
CGAGTAAATGGCGCAAACTCACGAGTAAATGGCGCAAACTCACGAGTAAACGGCGCAAACTCACGAGTAAATTTCGTGAACTCACGAGTAAATGGTGCAAACTCACGAGTAAATGGCTCAAACTCACGAGTAAATGGCGTAATTCACGAGTAAACGATCCAGAATCACGAGTAAAGACCCCAAACTCAAAGAAGACACCCAAAAAACTATCGGATATACTTCAAAAATTCCCATTTAAGTAACATTCCGCAATATAGATTCGTAAATTATAGTAAGGTTGAGCAATAGTCAGCGAAGGATAGAAAGTAGTGAGGGCTTTGAAAGATTTATTGTATGCAAAGAGGATGGAAATGCTTCAATTAGTGGAGCGGCTAGTGAATATAGATAGTGGTTCTCATACGAAAAAGGGTATTGATGAAATTGGTTCGATTTTGAAAACGAAATTTGAAAGCCTGGATTTTATTGTGGATACCGTTGAGCAACAGAATTATGGCAATCAGCTGGTCATCCAGCATCGTGATGCGCATCAACCGCATATTCTGGTCGTTGCCCATATGGATACGGTTTTTCCGGAGGGGACAGCGCAAAAACGTCCTTTTAGAGTGAAGGGAAATCGGGCATACGGTCCTGGTGTGGCGGATATGAAGTCTAGTTTGGTTGAGCTTTTTTATGCGATCCTTTGCCTGAAACAGACGGGGCAGACAGGCTATAAGCATATCCAGATCATTCTTAATAGTGATGAGGAGATCGGGTCTCCGTCATCCGCTTCACTCATATCGGAAAAAGCGGCCAATAAGAAGTTTGCGCTAATTCTTGAACCGGCAAGGACGGACGGTTCGCTTGTAACGGCAAGAAGGGGCTGCGGTCAGTTTAAAGTGGATATTGCGGGGGTGGCCGCCCATTCAGGGATCGAGCCGGAAAAGGGACGAAGTGCAATTGAAGAATTGGCCCATAAGATCATCGCCTTACATCGATTGAATGATCAGCAGAAAGGAATCAGCGTGAATGTCGGCATGATTGATGGAGGTTCCGCTGTCAATACGATCGCTTCCCATGCTGCCGCTTTTGTGGATGTGAGGATTTCGGAAAAAAGGCAGGAAGCCATCATCCTCAAGCAACTGAAGAAAATCTGTGCCGAAACCTATATTCCAGGAACGAAAACGACATTAAGCGGGAAAATGGACCGCTCCCCCATGGAAAAGAATGAGAAAACGAACGTGCTTTTAGAGACGATCCGTCAGGCTGGGAAGGAAATCGGCATCGAAATCACGGATACGGCCACTGGTGGAGGTTCGGATGCTTCCATCACTTCTGATTTGGGGATCGCAACAGTGGATGGACTCGGGCCCATTGGAGGGAATGCACATAGTGAAGAGGAGTATTTGGAAATTCCCAGCCTTTCGGAAAGGACACTCCTATTGGCAACCGTCATTCAAAAATTATCAAAAATGACCTAGCACACTAATTCCGATTAGACTGCTCATATTTCGCTTGTCATAAATGATGTTTATGATATATTGTTAATTGGGAAGCTAAATAAGAACAGAATTTATTGGAGTTGAATATATATGCTGCATCAGTTTTCACGTAATGAATTGGCAATTGGCAAGGAAGGAATCGATATTCTGAAAAACACGACCGTTGCTGTCCTGGGGGTAGGAGGCGTTGGTTCATTTTCAGCTGAAGCATTGGCACGTTCCGGGGTTGGCCGTATTATTCTTGTGGATAAAGACGATGTCGATATCACAAATGTAAACAGGCAGATCCATGCTCTATTATCAACAGTCGGTCAACCGAAAGCGGAATTGATGAAAAATCGCATTCAAGACATCAATCCCGACTGCGAAGTGATCGCACTTAAAATGTTCTATACAGAAGAGACGTTTGAGGAATTCTTCAGCTATGGCCTGGACTATGTCATTGATGCATCGGATACGGTCATTTACAAGATTCATGTGATGAAGGAGTGCCTGAAACGGAATATCAAGGTGATTTCAAGCATGGGGGCCGCTAATAAGATGGACCCGACGCGTTTTCAAATTGCCGATATCTCCAAAACGCATACCGATCCGCTTGCCAAGGTCATTCGTACTAGATTGCGTAAAGAGGGCATAACAAAGGGAATTCCCGTTGTCTTTTCCGACGAGAGTCCTATTGTCATTCGTGAGGATGTGCGTAAAGAAGTCGGCAACGATGAGGCAAAAATCCGCAAAGCCCAAATGCCTCCGTCTTCGAATGCTTTCGTACCATCCGTGGCGGGATTAATTGCAGCAAGCTGGGTGATCAATGATCTATTAAAAGACATTGAAGTTCGCCGTGTAAACGATTGATAAAATCAACTGACTCTACAATGGGTCAGTTTTTTTGTGTCGAATAGTAGATATTCCCTTTTAATAACTTTTTTATCCATATCATATAGACGGGGTCGAAAGAATGAGATAAACTATTTTCAGAATATTATTTTTATTCAGATATTCTATTTGTTTAAAAGAACATACAAAACAAGGGGGTTTCAAATGAAGAAGAAAAAGCTAGCAGGAGTGTTTCTATCACTTTCATTGGTTGCAGGGGCGCTGGCAGGTTGCAGCGGCGACTCGAAAACTAGCAGTTCAAGTGGGGGTTCATCAAAATCGGGTGACACCATTAAAATTGGGGCCAACCTTGAATTATCAGGAGGTACGGCATCATTCGGCCAATCGGCTGCCGATGGCTTGAAACTGGCCATCGATGAGATTAATAAAGAGGGCATCGACGGTAAAAAACTGGAAATCGTTAAGGTTGATAATAAATCTGATGCAGCGGAAGCTACAAGCGGTTCGATCAAGTTAGTCAGCCAGGACAAGGTTGTGGCTGTAGTCGGATCTGCAACGAGCACGAATACATTGGCACAGGTTCAAGTCGCACAAGATAATAAAGTTCCTCTCCTTACACCAACTGCAACAAATCCCGACATTACCAACAAAGCTGGAAAATTAAATGATTATGTGTTCAGAACTTGCTTTATCGATCCATTCCAAGGTACGGTGGCTGCCAATTTCGCATCTGACGAAATAGGGGCAAAGACTGCTGCGATCTATGTGGATAGCGCAAGTGATTATTCTAAAGGATTGGCCGCAGCTTTTAAAGAAGCATTCACTGCCAAGGGCGGTAAAATCGTGGCGGAAGAAGCTTATGTAACGAAAGATACTGATTTCCGTTCTACATTGACACGTATCAAATCGGCAAAACCTGAGTTCGTTTTCCTTCCTGGTTATTATGAGGAAGTCGGATTGATCCTAAAACAGGCACGTGAAGACGGCATAGACCTTCCATTCATGGGTGGGGACGGCTGGGATTCCCCGAAGGTCGTTGAAATTGCCGGAGCGGATGCTTTAAAAAATACGTATATCACGAATCACTATTCCCCGGAAGATGAAGATGCAAAAATCCAGGATTTCGTTGCAGCCTTCAAAAAGGAATACGATAAAACACCGGATGCCTTTGCCGCACTTGGCTATGACACTGGGTACTACCTGGCAGACGCCATCAAGAGATCTGGAGATGCTTCTCCCGAAAAAATCAGACAAGCGTTGGAAGATGTCAAAGATCTTCAATTAGTTTCCGGTACGCTGAACCTTGATGAAAATCATGATCCGATCAAATCGGCGACCATCTTGGAATATGTGGATGGCAAACAAACATTCAAGACAAAAATCAATCCATAATACCTTACGTGGATAGGGGGCAAGTCCCCCCTATTCTATATTCACTTAAAAAACACCTTAACGGGGAGAGTGCAATATGGAACTGATTCAGCAATTGGTAAATGGCATTTCACTCGGAAGCATTTATGCTTTGATCGCGCTTGGTTATACGATGGTATACGGAATCGTCAAGCTCATTAACTTCGCCCATGGCGACGTATTCATGGTTGGTTCATTTGTGGGCTTTTACGCCATTACCGTAATGGACTTATCCTTCATACCGGCTTTATTGATTTCAATGGCCACATGTGCCATCTTTGGCGTTTTAATTGAACGCATTGCTTATAAACCCCTTCGTAATGCAACACGGATTGCGGCCTTGATAACGGCCATCGGTGTTTCCCTTCTGATAGAAAATGGGCTGATTTATATCCGGGGCGCCCAGCCGGAAGCCTATCCAAATAATGTCCTTCCGATGGATAAACTCGATATATTCGGAGTTTCCATCAGCAGTCAATCGATATTGATCTTATCCGTATCCATCATATTAATGATCATCCTACAATTCGTTGTCCATAAAACAAAAATCGGCAAAGCGATGCGTGCCGTTTCATTCGATTCCGAGGCGGCCAAGCTGATGGGAATCAATGTGAACAATACGGTTTCCGCTACGTTCGCCATAGGTTCGGCCCTGGCAGGGGCGGCTGGTGTCATTTTTGGCATCTACTATATTAAAATCGAACCGTTGATGGGTGTCCTACCTGGCCTTAAAGCATTTGTTGCAGCCGTCTTGGGCGGCATCGGCATCATTCCGGGAGCGATGGTCGGCGGTCTGCTGCTTGGAGTGATCGAGGCTTTGGTCAGTGCCGCCGGTTACTCATTATGGCGCGATGGTGTGGCTTTCGTCGTACTTATCTTGATTTTGATTTTCTTGCCGCAGGGATTATTCGGTAAAAATAAAAGAGAAAAAGTATAGGGGAGACATGGCGATGACTACTTTAAAGAATTCAAAGGGTTTTTGGCTCTCGATCGTGCTCGCACTTATTTTTTTCGGAATCATGCAGTACACCATTTCAAACGGTATCCTCAATCCATTTTATATCAACACGCTCATGTTCATCGGCATCAATATCATGCTGGCGACGAGTCTTCATTTAATCATTGGAATAACCGGGCAATTCTCGATCGGGCATGCCGGTTTTTTAGCGGTTGGGGCCTATGCTTCGGCAGTCATGACAATGAAGCTGGAACTTCCTTTCATCATAGCTGTATTGACTGGGGGCGTCATCGCCGCTGTTGCGGGTATGGTGATCGGGATACCCAGCTTGCGCCTGAAGGGGGATTACCTGGCGATAGCTACCCTTGGTTTTGGGGAAATTGTCCGGATCGTCCTTTTGAATATTGAATATGTAGGCGGTGCAAGCGGGATGCAGGTATCCCACCTGACTTCTTGGCCATGGGTTTTTGCCTGTGTGATGATCACCGTCTTAGTGATCAGGAATTTCACCAATTCGACTCACGGGCGTGCATGCATATCCGTAAGGGAAGATGAAACGGCTGCTGATGCGATGGGAATCAATACGACCTATTATAAAGTGGCGGCCTTCGTCATCGGAGCTTTTTTTGCCGGAATTGCCGGATCGCTCTATGCCCATAATTTTTATATTATCCAGCCATCGAATTTCGGTTTCCTGAAATCCTTCGATATACTGATTTTCGTCGTACTTGGCGGTCTTGGAAGTCTTTCAGGTTCGGTTTTGGCCGCCATTTTACTGACGATCGTGACGACTTTCCTTCAGGATTATCCGGAAACGAGAATGATCATCTACAGTCTTGTCCTGATCCTGATGATGATTTTCCGTCCGCAGGGGTTAATGGGAACAAAAGAAATCACATCATTGTTCACACATAAAAAAACGAAAGGGGGCCCAAAGGATGGAAGCCACAATACCGTTGCTTAAGGTAGATTCGGTGGGTATCCGCTTTGGCGGATTGAAAGCGGTGTCCGATGTGAACGTGGAATTATTTCCAGGGGAACTTGTAGGCCTGATCGGGCCGAATGGAGCTGGGAAAACGACCTTCTTCAATTTATTGACGGGTGTGTATGTCCCTACAGAAGGAACGATCGCCTTGAACGGGGAAAATCTAAATAAGCAGCCGCCTTATAAAATTACCCGAAAAGGGATCTCGAGGACCTTTCAAAACATTCGCCTCTTCAGTGAGCTATCCGTGATCGATAATGTGAAGGTTGCTTACCACTCGCTTGCCAAGCATGGAATTCCAAGCTCCATATTCCGGTTGCCCGGATATTTTTCAGGGGAAAAGGAAATGGATGAAAAGGCGCTCGAATTTTTGCGGATTTTCAATCTCGACCATTTTAAGGATGAAAAAGCGAAGAACCTTCCATACGGACAGCAAAGGCGGCTGGAAATCGCGCGTGCCCTTGCCGCCAATCCGAAACTTCTATTACTGGACGAACCAGCAGCCGGGATGAACCCCCATGAAACGAAAGAATTAATGAACCTCATTGCTTTTATCCGGAAGGAATTCAACCTTACCGTTTTGCTCATCGAACATGATATGTCACTGGTCATGGGTGTATGCGAACGGATTTATGTCCTTGATCATGGACAGCTCATCGCTCACGGAAAGCCGGAAGAAATCCGCAACGATCCAAAGGTTATCGAGGCATATCTAGGGGAGGAGGTTTCCTGATGCTGAAAATAGAGGACATCAATGTTTATTACGGCAATATCCAAGCTCTAAAAGGGGTTTCCATGGAGATAAATGAAGGGGAAATCGTGACTTTGATCGGGGCGAACGGTGCGGGAAAAAGCACGCTGCTCAAAACGATTTCCGGTCTGTTAAAACCAAAGCAAGGAAAAGTTCTGTTCGAAGGCGATTCGATTGGGGGAAAAGCGGCACAGGCCATCGTGAAACTGGGCATATCCCATGTGCCTGAAGGACGACGTGTCTTCGCCAACATGACGGTGGCCGAAAACCTGGAGCTTGGGGCTTATTTGCGAAAAGACAAAGAGGGCATCCATAAGGATATGGAAAAGGTATATGAACTGTTTCCGAGGCTGCTGGAAAGAATCAGACAGCAGGCTGGCACGCTTTCAGGCGGCGAACAGCAGATGCTTGCAATGGGCCGGGCCTTAATGGCGAAACCGCGATTATTACTGCTCGATGAACCTTCGATGGGCCTTGCACCGCTTCTGGTGAAGCAAATATTCAACATAATCCAGGAAATCAGTGAGTCCGGCACAACGATCCTTTTGGTCGAGCAAAACGCCAACCTCGCCTTATCCATTGCGGATCGGGCGTATGTCGTTGAAACGGGCCGAATCGTCCTGTCGGGCAATGCCGAGGAACTAACATCAAGTGAAGAAATAAAAATGGCCTATTTAGGAGGCCACTAAAACCGCCGTTTGGCGGTTTTTTTTTTGTTGATCGGGTTATGCAAAATATGCAGGAAGATAAAAAAACACAGGGTTTCATGCATGATTTTATACATCCAATATAGTATTATTCAATTTTGATATAGGAATTAAGACTAAAAAAACACAAAAAAACTGGGTTTAATTCCCTATCAATATACTTGTATTTTGGTAAAAATGTAATTAATAGGATGATGAAAATAAGAGAATGAATAAAATTTTTTGATCTTTAAATAAGGATTTTGTAATATCGATATAATTTAATTATCCGTTTTTTCTGATTATATTGCCTATTGTCGCAATATTTAAAATATATAAAGATAAAAATGATAGGGCACTACCTGTGAAAAATATCCTAATTACCGAAATCTTCTCGCAATTATTGTATAGACGGAATGAAAATTATGCGGTAAACTATTTTTCGAAATATTAATTTAATTTGAAACATTTCATCTAATCAATTTTTTTCTGAAGGATCATGAATAAATATTCATGCATCAGAGCTTGATTACAAAATGGGGGGATTATTTATGAAAAAGAAAAAATTAGCAAGTGCATTCCTTTCTCTATCACTTGCTGCAGGAGTGCTAGCGGGTTGTTCCGGCTCTGGTTCATCTGAAAAATCAAGCGGGGATGGAGATACGATCAAAATCGGTGTCAACCTTGAATTATCAGGCGGTGTCGCTTCATATGGACAATCGATTGCAGAAGGTCTGGAGCTTGCAACTGCAGAAATCAATAAAGAAGGCATTGACGGTAAAAAAATCAAACTAATTAAAGTCGATAATAAATCTGAAGCGTCCGAAGCGACAAGCGGAGCGATCAAGCTGACATCACAAGATCAGGTTGCAGCGATCGTAGGCGCAGCAACAAGCACGAACTCGATTGCACAAGTACAGATTGCCCAAGATAATAAAGTGCCGGTCATCTCACCTTCAGGTACAAGCCCTGAAATCACTTTCAGCAAGGATAAATTGAACGATTACGTTTTCAGGACAAGCTTCATCGATCCGTTCCAAGGGACGGTAGCTGCAAACTTTGCCGCTAAAGAAATCAAAGCGAAAAGTGCAGCCATCTATATTGACAGCTCAAGTGATTATTCAAAAGGGTTAGCAGCTGCCTTTAAAGAACAATTCGAAAAGAATGGCGGAAAAGTTGTTGCTGAGGAAGCTTACATTGCGAAGGATACTGATTTCCGTTCCACATTGACTCGTTTGAAATCGGCAAAACCTGATTTCATTTTCCTTCCTGGTTACTATGAGGAAGCTGGTCTGATCGTGAAGCAGGCACGGGAAACTGGACTTGACGTTCCATTCATGGGCGGCGACGGCTGGGATTCTCCTAAGCTAGTTGAAATTGCCGGTGCAAAAGCTCTAAATAATACGTTCATCACGAACCACTATTCTTCAGGTGATCCTGATGAGAAAATTCAGAATTTTGTGTCAGCATTTAAAGCGAAGTACAAAGATAAGTCACCGGATGCATTCAATGCCCTAGGATATGACACAGGATACTTCCTTGCAGACGCGATTAAACGTGCTGGTTCAGCGGATTCGGAAAAAATCAAAGAAGCGCTGGAAAAAACGGCTGACCTTGAGCTTGTTACGGGTACATTCACATTGGATGAAAAACATAATCCAATCAAATCTGCTACCATCCTTGAATTTAAAGAAGGAAAACAAGTATTCAACACAAAAATCAATCCTTAATTTCGGAGAACAACTCCAACCCTTTCGCCGGCCCTTCATTAATAAGAAGGTGCTGGCGAATTCTCATTTTTCAAGCATACCGGGTGCTGAACATCCCCTTAGCGGAATGAAAAGAGTCTGGACTAATCACTCATAAAATTAGATTTTCAAGGAGAGTCGAACATGGAATTGATACAACAGTTAATTAACGGGGTTTCATTAGGAAGTATTTATGCCCTTATCGCTCTCGGATATACGATGGTTTACGGGATTGTTAAATTGATAAACTTCGCACATGGCGATGTATTCATGGTCGGCTCATTTGTTGGGTTTTACTCAATAACGGTCCTGGATCTGTCATTCGTGCCCGCCCTATTAATCTCGATGACGGTCTGTGCGCTGTTTGGAGTATTGATCGAACGTATCGCGTACAAGCCATTGCGTAACGCAACACGTATCGCGGCACTTATCACGGCCATCGGTGTTTCCCTTTTGATCGAATACGGATTCATCTACGTCCGCGGTGCACAGCCGGAAGCTTATCCGAATGATGTATTGCCGACAGACAAGTTCAATATTTTTGGAGTTTCCATCAATAGTCAATCGATTTTGATTTTTGGAGTGGCTGTAGTCTTGATGATCATACTTCAAATCATCGTTCATAAATCGAAAATTGGAAAAGCGATGCGTGCCGTTTCCTACGATGCGGATGCAGCGAAGCTGATGGGTATAAATGTCGATAACACGATTTCTGCCACCTTTGCAATCGGTTCCGCATTGGCTGGGGCAGCGGGCGTCATTTTCGGTATTTACTATATTAAGATCGAGCCGCTCATGGGTGTGCTTCCGGGATTGAAGGCATTCGTTGCCGCCGTACTTGGAGGGATCGGGATTATACCGGGCGCGATGGTCGGTGGCCTATTGCTAGGAGTCATCGAAGCTTTGGTCAGTGCCGCCGGTTACTCATTATGGCGTGATGCTGTAGCCTTCGTCGTACTGATTCTTATCTTGATTTTCATGCCACAAGGCTTATTCGGTAAAAACAAAAAAGAAAAAGTATAGGGGAGACAAAGCAATGACTACAATTAAGCGAGCAAAAGGTTTTTGGCTCTCGATTTCACTATCATTGATCTTTTTCGCCGTAGTTCAAGTGTTAATCGGCGGCGGATCGCTAAATCCTTTTTATCAAAATACGCTCATGTTCATCGGGATCAACATCATTCTGGCGGCGAGCCTGCACTTGATCATCGGGATAACCGGGCAGTTCTCAATCGGGCATGCCGGATTCCTGGCAGTCGGTGCCTATGCTTCAGCCGTCATGACGATGAAGCTGGAAATGCCATTTTATGCGGCATTGATAGTCGGCGGTATTGCGTCAGCGCTGGCAGGATTGATCATCGGAATTCCTAGCTTACGCTTAAAAGGTGACTATCTGGCGATTGCGACCCTTGGTTTTGGGGAAATCGTCCGGATCATGCTTTTGAATATCGATTATGTCGGCGGGGCGAGCGGCATGCAGGTTTCCCATTTGACCACTTGGCCATGGGTATTCGCATCCGTCATCGTAACGATCATCGTCATCCGAAACTTTACTAGCTCGACCCACGGAAGAGCCTGCATATCGATCCGCGAGGACGAAACGGCTGCCGATTCGATGGGAATCAACACGACCTATTACAAAGTTGTCGCCTTTGCGATCGGTGCTTTTTTTGCCGGTATCGCTGGGGGGCTTTACGCTCATAACTTCTATATCATCCAGCCGTCGAACTTTGGATTCCTGAAATCATTTGATATTTTGATCCTTGTCGTACTTGGCGGTCTTGGAAGTCTTTCCGGTGCCGTATTGGCCGCGATATTACTGACGGTAGTCACGACTTTCCTGCAGGATTATCCGGAAACACGAATGATCATCTACAGTCTTGTGCTTATCGTGATGATGCTCTATCGCCCGCAAGGTTTAATGGGTACCAAAGAAATAACATCCATGTTCAAACGTAAAGGAGGAAGCAGCCATGAAAAAAATAAAAACACCGCTGCTTAAAGTCGATTCGGTCGGCATCCAGTTCGGAGGGCTTAAAGCCGTTTCTGATGTTAACGTCGAATTATATCCAGGAGAACTAATTGGCTTGATCGGGCCGAACGGCGCTGGAAAAACCACTTTCTTTAACTTGCTGACAGGAGTTTACGTCCCGACGGAGGGCACCATTTCTTTGGAAGGTGAGAACTTAAGAAAACTGCCTCCATATAAAATCACGCAAAAAGGGATCAGCCGGACATTCCAGAACATTCGCTTATTCAGCGAGCTTTCGGTGATCGACAATGTAAAAGTGGCCTATCATTCGCTTTCGAAGCATGGCATCTTAAGTTCGATCTTCCGCATGCCGATCCATTTTAAAGGCGAAAAGGAAATGGATGAAAAAGCGATTGAGTTCCTGAAGATCTTCAACCTTGATCAATATAAGGATGAAAAGGCAAAGAACCTGCCATATGGTAAACAAAGACGTTTGGAGATCGCCCGTGCCCTTGCCGCCAACCCAAAACTGCTTTTGCTCGATGAACCGGCAGCGGGGATGAACCCCCAGGAAACGCACGAACTCATGAACCTGATTGCCCTCATCCGTGAGAAATTCGATTTGACCGTATTATTGATAGAACATGATATGCCGCTCGTCATGGGTGTTTGCGAACGCATATATGTACTCGATCACGGACAGCTGATCGCTCAAGGAAAGCCAGAGGAAATCCGTAACAATCCAAAAGTCATCGAGGCCTATCTGGGCGAGGAGGTTTCATAATGTTAAAAATCGAGGACATCAACGTCTATTACGGAAACATTCAAGCCTTGAAAGGAATCTCGCTTTCTATTAATGAAGGCGAAATCGTAACCCTTATCGGGGCGAACGGAGCCGGGAAAAGCACGTTGCTGAAGAGCATTTCCGGCCTATTAAAACCAAAACAAGGGAAGATCATATACGAAGGGGATTCCATCGGGGGAAAGGCAGCACAATCCATCGTGAAAATGGGCATTTCCCATGTCCCTGAAGGCCGGCGGGTCTTTGCTAACATGACCGTCGAAGAAAACCTTCAGCTTGGTGCTTATCTGCGCAAAGATAAGGCAGGCATCAAGCAGGACATGGAGAAAGTCTATGAATTATTCCCTCGTTTGCTGGAGCGTCTGAAACAGCAATCCGGAACCCTTTCCGGCGGGGAACAGCAAATGCTCGCGATGGGCAGGGCACTCATGGCCAAGCCCCGGCTTCTGTTACTGGACGAGCCATCAATGGGACTTGCTCCATTATTGGTGAAGCAAATCTTTCATATCATCGAAGAAATCAACAAAACAGGTACGACGATTCTGCTGGTCGAACAAAATGCCAACTTAGCACTATCCATCGCGGACAGAGCCTATGTTGTCGAAACCGGCCGAATCGTCCTATCAGGCAAATCAGAGGAACTGACCGCAAGCGAAGAAATCAAGAATGCCTATTTAGGCGGACATTAAACCTGTTACAGACTGCAGACGAACTCGAGGAAAAGCGAGTTTTGCTGCAGTTTTTTATGTTAAAAAAGTTCCAGTTGATTTCAGAAATCCGCTCCCTTGCCGCCGACTGCCTGCCAAGCCGCATCAAAGCAAGCGCCTCCGGGGTCTCGGCTAGCCAGTAATTCGGCACCCACAGAATATCCTTCCTCTATAACAGTTATCCTTATTTCCAAACACCGTTCAAAAATTGATTGCACTCCTGAAGCATTCCCACGGCATGCACATATTTACCGGCACAACTTGTTGAATTACCTTAGGAAGGTGATTATTTGATATTCAACAACGAGAACATTAAACATGTTGCAGTATACTTAAGATTAAGTCGTGATGAAGAAAACTTAGGAATAGAACAAATATTAGCTAATCACCGTCAAACACTGAGTAGCTTATGTAATGAAAATAAGTGGTCATATGAAATATTTGAAGAAGTTGCTTCCAGTAGCAACATTATAAATCGAGAACAAATGGTTAAGTTACTAGACAGAGTACAGCAGGATTATTTTGACGCTGTGGTAGCAATGGACATCGATAGGCTTTCAAGCATTCCAATGATATTAGACCTAAAGACGAGTGGATTATTGTCCATAACACACCCATCAATAATTGACGAAGCTACTTGGAACGCAGCCAATAAAATTGTTAATGAATATTCCTTTAAAGCACCTAGAAGTAAATATAGGATTTACCCTACAAGTAATCTTATTTACTGTGCTAATTGCGGAAGGTTGCAAGGTTGTAACTATAAACCACATATAGATAAGATTTATATTAAGCATTGTAAGTGCGGTAACAGGGGTTTTTATTATAATCCTGTACTAGCATTGATTAAGGAAGAAGTATTAGGATACAAAGAAAGCATTTTAGAGGAACTAGAAACAATGGAAGAAGGTAAACAGGAAGATAACACTGAATATAAAAAGGACAAGCTAGTAAACCAATTAAACAAGTCTATGAAGGCTTTAGAAAATATCAATTTTCTATTTGAGGAGGATGAAATAGATATTGTTACTTATAGGGAACGTAAAGCTAAAAGACAAGACGAAATAAAGCTTTTGACAACCTTGTAGGTAATTGGCATTTACTTGATGGTGAAGGATATTCAGACGAAAAAGTAAATCGTGTATTACATGTTTTAATTAGTGGGATATTATGGTCTTTTAAAAAAAGGGGATAATCACCAAAATTAACTATAATTCACAACGAGGAATAATCATTATGGTTATTCTTTTTTTTATTTCGGCCAAAAAGAAACCCCTTACAGCAATTTTACCATTAGAGGGAAGAAGAAACTTTGAAGAAACTGAAGAAAAAAGTATAGCTATCACCTGAAGCATCCATAACGGGTGCTTTTTTACTATAGGGGAGCAGGTAATTACTCCCTTTCTGTCGAATAAAGTAGGTGAAAAGGGGAGAAAAGATGAAAAAGCATCTATTTATTCTTGCATTATTAGCACTATTACTGGTAGATAATGATGCCAGTGCACAAACAACAGCCAAACCAACAAATGAACAATTAGAAGCCCAAATTACCAAACTTGAAAAAGAAATCGATGAATTAAAAAGTGTTGATGAATTAAAAAGCGATATTCAGGATTCTTTATTAAATAAAGAAAAAGATAATTCCAGCAAAATCTATGATGCGACAATGTACTTTATAGCTGTCCTATCTGTCCTTGTTGGGATAGGCAGTATTATCATTGGATTGTTAATCAATAAACTAAATACTTATCAAAAGGAACTAAAAACTCATCAAAAGGAATTAAATACTTATCAAAAGGAACTAAAAACTCATCAAAAGAAAATTGACTTAGTATTAGACTCAAAAGAATTTGACATGAAAGTAACCGATATTGAACAAAGACTAGTTGATATTCATTTGAAAGTAAGAACTAATATAATGTCTAATGCTAAGAGAGAATTTGAAAGCTTATGTAATAAAATAGATAAAAAAATAGTTAGTATAAATTTCTTAAAAGAAAAAGATATGATATCTAAAAAAACTTTTGAAATTATCAGTGCTAATTTGGACACAAGTTCTTCCCAATATCAAAAAGAAAAAACGAGATTCATAGATATTCAAGATACTCTATTAGATGATGATAAAGATACAATAAATATAGAAGAATCACTCGTACTAATTATGGAGGAATTAGAAGGTTTATTAGAGGCTTTCGAAGGGATAGAAAAAGATTTAAATGATAATTTAATAATATACGACGATGACGATGTACCTTTCTGACATTCTAACTCAATGAGTAGTAAGGCAAAGGGTTTTAGTACTTACATGAGGTTTTGGCTGATAGCTGCCGCAAATATTTTGTCATAATTGTGCAATTAAATTTCTCTAAATTGGTGAAAACGTAGAGAGGACAAAGTTCGAAGGGTGTTCCCATAATTTGTATGCACAAATGCGGCAAAAGACGATTAGCAATTGCTAGTCATCTCTTTCTCTTTCGCTTTAGCGTAAATAGTGGAACGTGGAACGCCCGTCATTTTAGCTATCTCGTTTACACTTAATCCGTTAGATTCTCTGTCCTGATACAGCTTTAAAGCCTTCTTAACGTCCTTCTCGTCCTTTCCTTTACGTCCCATATGAGTTCCTTTAGCTTTTGCCCTTTCACGCCCCTCAGTGGTTCTATCAACAATTAAATCACGTTCAAATTCAGCAACAGCACCTAACATAGTAAACATGAATTTACCGCTTGGAGTAGAAAAATCAATCTGTTCTTTGATGAATACTAAAGCTATTCCACGTTCATCTAAATCCTTAGCAATCTTATGTAAATCAAAGGTACTTCTAGCCAACCTATCCAGCTTATAGACCACCAGTTTGTCACCTTCTCGCAAGTAGTCCAATGCCTTCGCAAGTTCTTCCCTGTCAGATTTAGCACCACTTTGTTTCTCCATGAATATCTTCTCACAACCATACTCTTTTAACTTCTCTTCCTGTAAAGCCAAGTCCTGATCTTTAGTTGATACACGTCCATATCCAATAACAGCCATTATGTAAAACCTCATCTCATCTGTCTAAAACTTAATTAACTTCTGTATTTTTATTTTAGACTAACTTCTGGATTCTTTAAAGAGGGATATCCGGGAGAAATTGAAGGTTTTTTTCTAAAGTCCCGAACTTATAACTTCTAGACAAAAAAAGCAGTAGGAGTTTACCACCCCAACTGCACTTTAATGTAAGCAAGCAATAATGCTGAAGAAGTCGACTTTCCTACATCATAGATTTCTTTTAATATTTTCTTTATTTTTGTTTGATCTTTAGATGCATTCATTTCATCAAGTAATACTTTAATACGTTCTTTTTCTTCTGTACTAAATTCGTTTATTTGGTCAGTAAACTCTTTAATATTTTCAATTTTTACCGAATATTCTTTTACAGTAATAGACTCTATTTTACTACCTTTAAAGAAATTTTCTTGCACAACAATATTGCTATCTGGATCAATAATAAATTCCATATCTTTATTGTTATCTAGAAACTCATTTCTATTGATATCAACATTTTTGAACAATCCTTCTAGCTTCACCGCCGTACCACAGTTAATAAATTTATTTCTACTTATCTCCAATCCCATTTATACCACCCCCTTTTAACCATATTATGAACCTGATAGTAAATAAATACAATATAATAAATAAATACCATATAGAAACAATACTCCAATGGCTTATACGTTTATAAAAGCTAAAAAAGACAATAGTAAGCAAATACGACACAGCATCAAGAGTAAAGGCACAAGGCAATGCCAGTAAGCAATGAAGATAATAGAATGAGAAACTGAATGAAAGTAAACAACCAATATGATGGTTCAGTTAGCAATTCGAGGGATTGGAGTGATACTCCAAGCTGGCGAAGGGATGCCCTAGGGGGGCAGGGGTGTTAGGAATAGCCGTCTGTTGCTTAAATAATATAAGCGTCATTTCTGAAACCATTCGATGGAAGTAAGTGGGTGTCTGTGAGGGAGATTCTACGCAACTTATCTTATGGTGAAGGGGGTATTTATCTGAATTAGGTGTGCGTGATTCTCCATCTAGTTAAAAAATTTTTTGCGGTGGGTTTCCACAACTCGATAGTGGTATAGTATGGAAAGTTAATTAACGAAAAAGGGGTGCTTTTAAATGTCCAAATACCGATTGTTCCACGTCCTTATCGTCATGGCGTGCATGGCATATTTCATCTATAGCCTCGTGGTCAGAACTCCACAGGGCGTCATAGTAACCTTTTTTGCAGCAATTATAGGGATCGGGTTTATATTGCTGAATTTCGCGTTCCATAAATACTCATAAAAAAATAAGCAGGGCTAAGTGATTTACTTAACTCCCGCTTGCTTTAGATATTTATTCACTGTGGGGCGACTCACGCCTAATTCAACCGCAATCTTTGACTTACTCATTCCCTGTCCAGCAAGTAAAATCATTTTAGCTATATCCTGGGCGGTTACAATCCGGTTATATCGCTTGGTATCTCCGGTTGGAGTTGAGGAGGCATAGCAATCATGACGTTTTATGGTGTTTTGAAAACCCTCACAAATGAAACTATACCCTTTGTGTGTTATCTAACAAATGAAAAGATAAGGGGTCAAAAAAGGAATTTATTGCTATAATTATTTTATTCAAAATATGGTGGTGATTATGAATTTTCAAATCAACTACATCAGTTTTATTATATTATTCATCTTATTTTTCCATTCTAGTTAAAGATGTTAGTTACGCACCTGAAACAATAAAATGAAAGGATTCAGACACATCCGACTTTTTTGATATTAAAATAGTAATGTTGATTATAAATATAAAAGTATCCTTTTTCCACCAAGTAATCAAAGAGTTTAAAACGCTATAAAAACTCAATTGTATATGTAATAAACTAATATTCGAAGGTTTTTAAGGATTTTTTAAACGAAAGGAAAGACTAAATTCTATGAGTACTAAAATACTAAAAAGTATAATTGATATATTTAATCAACCTGAAATTAAAAAAAGACTTTCTATTATATTCTTGATAGTACCACCTAGTTTAGCTTTTTTCTTCTATTTAAGTAGGAACACTTTAATCGATTTCTATCATTTCGAGTACTTTACAGTGGATCTTCTGTTTGGAACATTTTCGATAGTATCAATTTTGGGTTTACTTATGTTTTATTTACAAACTGGTTTTAAAAGAGTTCCACCGAAAATTAATAGTAGTACTAATATTAATACAGATATATCCCAACAAAAAATAGATACTCTTGAATTGGAACTCAATACTATAAATGAAAAGCTGAACAACCTTGAAAAGCATGGTATCACTAATCCAGCAGAATTAAATAAGGAAAAACTAACTGAACTGCAAGAATTAATTAAATCCAAATTAATTAATGAAACAACAGAAGAGTTAATAAAAGAATTGGAAGTAAAAGTGGAAAATAAAATAAATTCCGATAATTTTCTTTTCAAAATTAAAAATGAATTCTCCAATACACTGGAAAGGTTAAGGCGAGAGGTTACTACTTTAAATTTTAGGAGTAATTTAAATTTAGCACTGGGAATAATGATTACGGGAGTAGGTATATATTTATTATATAGATTTGTTTTTAACGGTGATTTAAAACAACATGATAATACACTTTCATTTATTTTAAACTTTGCCCCTAAATTGTCACTAGTTATTTTTATAGAAATATTCGCATTTTTTTTCCTTTCTTTATATAAGACTTCCTTATCTGAAATCAAGTATTATCAAAACGAGATGACTAAGATTGAAACTAAATATATCGCCTTGGTCACTGCACTTGAACTTAAATCTGATGACATTTTATCTGAAATTTTAAAAGAACTACCAAATAATATAGCTTTTAATGAACAAAATGGAGAATTCTCGGGAAATGGAGAAAGTGGAGATTTTAAGTTACAACAAGCTAAAGTGAATGCGGATAATATGGTTGCAATTCTAGGCAAAGTCTTAGATGTATACAAAAAAGCTAATTGAAATTTAAAAACGAAAAAATAGTTGGTGGTAAGTGCTGAACCCCTTGAAACAACAAGGCTGAAGGCACTTTTTTTAATTACTACTCTTCTTATTCTTATGGAAGTTTCTAAACAATATCAGACATGATACTTTTTAACCCTGATTATTGCTAAAGCCCGGAGAAGGAAGAACACCCTTCCCCAAACAAAAATAAAAACCTTTTTAAGATTTACTGCAATAATATTGGGCGATGTTCAGGAGCATCAAACAGAGATATACCATTTGTATTTATTTCATGAGAACTTGTAAGGTTCGACAAGGTGCGAGGCACTAATAACGGGATAATTATTACTATATAATACTTTACTTTATATTTCCGTAAGTAACCTAAGTAATGAACCTATTAAGAAAGTTTTACACCTTAGGTAACAAAATTGGTATCAGTAAATGAAAATGTTTTATCTGCGTTTCTGATTAATTACAGCAATTTCTTATATTGAGAATAAAAAATGAACAAATAACGGCATTTGAACCGATGTTAAATGGTCCGAAAAGTACACTTATACGGATAAAAGGATAACAGTTTCTTCTCGTCCAAAAAGAAAAGAACAAGCTTATTTACTGATTTTTCTTTTTAGCACGGATTAAAGTACTTTTGCTTATTCAAGTATGCCGAAATTAAAAAAGATTTCAACGATTATGTTGAGGTCTTTTACTTAGTTTTAGCCGCGATAAACATAATCTGAAATCTTGTGTGTAGGTGGTAGTAGTCTCGGCGACACGGTTACATACAGGTAATTACAAAATATTTTCCGACTATAGATTCACGTCTGAATCAGGTCATTTAAAAAGTTTTTTAATTAATGGCCTAAACCATGCTGAATTTGCAAGTGCCTCTAAGAATAGAAAATTTCAGGGGGTACTGACAAAATGGGAAAAGCAACAACTAGGAAAAAGAAAACAATCACTATAAACGTAAAAGTAATAAATAATCCATCAAAAGAAGTAATCATAAATACAGCAAAAATTTTAAAGACTTTAGGCACTTCTGCTTAGGATCTTTTTTTTATTTAAAAATATTCTACCCAAAAACAGGACTAACCAGCAGTGGGAAAACCACGACTCTATATTCCCTGCTTCACCACGCCCATGAGATGATCAATCGAAATCCACGATCGCATGGGTCAGTATTAATCGGCATCGGATATCCCCATTTTTTTTTCGCGGCGAGGAACCCCTCATCCAATTCAGGATAGACAATAAGCTTGTTCCCCAGGAAACATTATC
>NZ_JVPL01000179.1:0-85698 GCF_001054655.1 Bacillus sp. 220_BSPC | reverse complement strand
ATAAAAATAGACAAACTCGATTTTCATCGAGTTTGTCTACAGTCTGAGGCTCCCATAAAAGGAAGCCATTCATTTACTAACATAATAATCTTGCCAAACATTTTTATACATTCAAGCTTTTTTCCAATTTGGAACCGCAAGATTCGCGGATAATCAACTCATCTTCCAGAACGAATTTTTTCTTTTCAATGGTTCCGCCTTTCATTAAGGTCAGCAATAAGTTCGTTGCCTTTTTCCCTATTTCGTACTTAGGCTGGTCAATGGTCGTCATATGCGGATTAAAAATCGATGCTATTTTCAAATTATCAAAACCTACGACAGCAATATCCTCGGGAACGCTCAACCCATGATCCTGGATTGCCTTTACAGCACCCAGCGCCATTTCATCATTAAAAACGAACACTGCTTCAGGCTTGTTTTCAAGCGATAATAATTTCACCATCTGGTCATAACCTGAGTCAATGCCATAATCCCCTTCCTGGATGTATTCCGGGTTTACTTTCAAGTGATGCTTCTTCATTGCTTGCTGGAACCCCCCTAGGCGATCCCGGCTAAGAATGATGTTCATAGGCGCTGTTATATGGGCAATTCGTTTATAACCAAGCTTGATTAAATGTTCCGTTACTTTTCTGGCACTGCTTACATTGTCGATCGAAACAGTTGGAATGTCCAGTCCGTCCACGTATTCACATGCCAATACAATCGGAAATTGATTTGATAGTTTTTCCAGGCTTTCCCTATTCATTCTAGCAGTAAGGAGTAACGCTCCATCTGCCTGCTTTTTGTATAGCAAATCGATATATTCCTTTTCCCGTTCAATATCGTTCTCCGTATCTCCCAATATAACCTGATAGCCATTTTCTACAGCTGTATGCTCAATGCCCCGAAGCACTTCGGAAAAAAAGGGCCTTGTGATATCCGGAACGACGACCAGAATGATCTTGGTCTCTTTCGTCCTGAACTGACTGGCAATCATGTGAGGCTTGTAATTCATCTCTTCAATTACCTGCAGCACCTTTTGTTTAGTTTCCTCGCTGACTAAATCCGGCTGTCTGAGCACTCTTGAAACGGTTGCAGGAGATACGTTAGCCAATTTCGCCACATCGCTCATTTTCATACTATTATCTCCACCTGCCTATTTCTTTTGTCATTTTCATTAAGTCCATTATAAAGTAATTTAGACTTCATGTTAAAACATCGAATTCTCTAGGCAATGTTTCTTTCAAAACATTCATGGATTTTTTCACGCCCGTTAGTGGTTCCATTGTCAAATCTTCCATTTCGAGAATGATGGGCCCTTCATAACCAATCATTTTAACAATAGTAAAAAACTCCTTCCACCAGCCACTGTCGTGCCCATACCCGAGTGCAACATAATTCCATGATCTACCTGCATATTGGTTCATTGGTTTCACATCAATTAACCCCTGGACGTCATATATCCCTCTTTCCAAGCGGACATCTTTTGCATGAATATGATAAACTGCGCTTCCTAAAGCCCTTAAAGCCGCAATGGGGTCGCCGCCCATCCAAAATAAATGACTCGGATCAAAATTCATGCCGATCGTATCACCGACTTCATACCTCAATTTAAAGAGTGTTTCAGGATTGTAAACTAAATTGCAGCCTAGATTTTCGATGGCAACCTTTCTAACCCCATTTTGTTTTGCCGTTATCACAGCTTTTTCCCAATAAGGGAATGCCACTTCATTCCACTGCCAATCAAGCATCTCAAAGTGTGAGGGCAAAATGGGATGTGTCAGCCAATTTGGCGTCCTGTCACTTGGTCCGCCGCCAGGACACCCCGACATCATGACAACCGTTTCAACACCTAAAAGCCCAGCTAGCTGAAAGGTCTTATTAACAACGGCTTTATGCATCTCTCCTTCATCTGATGGATCAAGCTGATTGCCAGAACAATTCAACGCTGCAATGCTAATCCCCCTTACATTCAATTCATTTAATAATTGCTTTCGTTTTGCTGCATTGCCAAGAAGACCATCGAGATCGAGATGTGGAGCCTTCGACCAATTGCCGCATCCTAGCTCCAGTGTCTCTATTCCCTGGTCCACACACGTATCCAGCATCTCTTCAAATGGCATGTAACCTAAAATATCAGTAACTAAACCAACCTTCATAAGTGCTCCTCCTCTATTAAACTAGCATCCCTTTCACATCGCTTAGTTCAAATTCAAATTATGTTTTGTTGCTTTCCTTTCAAGGTGACTCCATACAATCATAGAGAATAAAGCTGTTAAACCTAATGACCCCGCGAAATAAAATCCTGAAGAAATACCTAAATGAGAAATCAATATTCCTGCAATGAAAGGTCCAGCGAACATACCAATCGCGTAGATTGCTTGATACGCCCCCATGGCCGTTGCCCTTTTTTCAAGGGAAATTGTCTCTACCGCCATTCCTAAAAACAATGGAAAAAGAATGCCTAATGAGAATCCATTCAATCCTTGAATCAGAAAAAGCAGCCCTTTTGTTTCTGCTAATGGCGTACATGCTGTAAAAATGGCCGTAAGAGCAAAAGCTAGTTTCAGTAACTTCCATTGTCCGAATAATGGTACGAATATTTTCCCGCTAAGCATGGTGGCAACGGCATGAGGAATCATGAATGAAAAGATGACCATGCTGATCTCATCAGTATGGAGCCCAAGCTTTAAGGCAAATGCCGGGGTGAAGCCGAACATTGTCGAGAAGATGATGCCATGTGCGAGAATGGATAGAAATGATACTTTTAAAAGCGCCGGTTCAAGCATGACTGATAACAGTTCTTTCAATTGAATGGGCTTTTTTTGAAAATCCTCGTTTGATTCGTAAATAAAAAGCGAAAGGACGATACCAACGAAACCGATGATCCCGCCTATCCAAAAAGGTGCGTGCCATCCCCATAGATCGACAATGTATCCGCTGACCACCATTCCAAGCAGCTGTGCCAGAACCACAGCTAACGAGATACTGCCCATCGCTCGGTGAAGATCATATTCTGAAAAGTAGCTGGAAAATAAAATGGTGAACGCTACCCATGTAGCGGCGGCAACGCCTGCTAAAGAGCGGGCCAAAAGGATCCAGCCTAAACTATCGGCCCATGCAAATGTGACGCAGCTCAACGTACTCACGGCCATCCCAAAGATAATAAAAGGCTTTCTTACTTTTATGAGATCGGATAGGATTCCGAACGGAAGCCTGAAGAGAAATTGCATCAGCCCGTAACTGCCTAATACCATGCCGATAAATGTATAATCCCCACCAATCATCTCAAGGTAAGGAGACAAAATGGGAATATAAATGAAATTAGAAAACCAAAAAATAAAGCAGAGCACTAAAAACAAAAATCTATTACGTGCGGCATGTAACAAAGTCATTTCAACACTTCCTCTGACCAGCGAGCTATTTTTTTACCAATGGTACCTTAGGTAAAAAGTGAATGTACAAAAGGTGCCCGCAACGTAGTTGGGAACACCTTTTCATTCTTAAGCCTTTCCACTTGTATTGAACTCTGCGATTTTTCTCTTCACGACGGTGATGATAGCTTCTTTCGCTGGTGTGATGATGGCGCGAGGCTCATATACTGTGCCTTCAACGGCCAATACTTCCCGAACGGTTTTTGCCCACACTTGTATGCTTTCGGTATTGACATTTATTTTAGCGTGTCCAAGTTCAATTGCTTTTTTGATTTGGTGCAGCGGTATACCTGAGCCTCCATGTAAGACGAGAGGCACATTCGTCATGTTCGAAATTAATTCCATTTCCTCAAAACCGAGTTTAGGTTCTCCTTGATATGGGCCATGAACGGAACCCAAAGCAGCCGCTAGTGCATCAATTCCCGTTTCTTTTACAATCCTCGTGCAATCATGGGGATCTGCATATTGAATACCGCCGACAAGGCCATCTTCCGTCCCACCGACTGTCCCCACTTCCGCCTCAACGGAAACGCCAAACTTTTGGGCATAGTCGACAACCCTTTTGGTGATTTCAATATTTACATCTATTGGATGATGGGAGCCATCGATCATGACTGATGTAAAACCCGCCTCTATCGCTTTCTTGCAGCGTTCTACATCCATTCCATGATCAAGATGAAGGGCAACCGGAACCGTAATGTCCATTTCTTCCATAAGGCTTTTTACCATAGCAGCAATCGTTTTAAATCCGCCAAGATAATCAACAAGCCTGTCCGATGCCGCAAGTATGATCGGCGCTCGTTCCTCATTGGCAGCCTGTAAAAACGACTGGGCGAATTCCAGACCATTAATATTATATTGACCCACAGCATACCTTTCTGCTTTTGCTTTTAAAAGCATCTCATTCATTGCTACTAAAGGCATTATTCCATCACCCCCTTATTCCCGAGATTATTAAGATCTATTCATACATTCTGTAGTGCAAAGTATTTTGAAATAACTTGAATTGTCGTTTCTTTTGCGGTCTTAATGGCTTCTTCAGCATCAAGTTCATAATATTCTGGACGGAACAATTCCACAGAGGCGACGTCAGAATAACCAATTCCCTTCAAGATGGATAATATGCTGTCTAAATCTATGGCACCATGTCCAGGCCATACCCGGTCTTCATCCGTCAAAAAACCAATCGGAAAATCCTCTGTATCATCAATGTGTAAAATGAAGATTTTCTCCCCATCCGCTTTCTTCAAGTCTTCCAAACTGGAACCCATAGCATGGAAGTGAAAACAGTCCAGTACCAAACCAACATTATCACGGTTGACTGTTTCAACGATATCGTATGCCTGACCGAATGTATTCACAGTACATTGCGGATGCCCGACAAATTCCACTGCAATTTTAACGCCAAACGGTTCAGCGATCTCGGAAAGTTCAGCCAATACTTCCACACAGCTGTTTTTAATATCTTCTTTCAATATTTTCGCATCCGTTACAAGCGGAACCGCCACCACATATTTCACACCCAATTTCTCCGCCATGATCATCATATTCTTAAATTCGGCTATTATCGACTTATGACCGTCTTTATCGCGGTTATTAAAGAATACGAGGGCGTTGAAGGCAAGTGGCTTAATATGATTTGCATTAAAAAATTCGGCCAGTTCTTCAATTGTGTGTTCTTCCAAATACTCAGGCAATTTATCCATGGTACGGATTTCGATATAATCGTAACCGTGTTTTTCACAGTGTTTGAGATCTTTGACCAAGTTGGAATTTTCAAGTGTGGTCGCTTGGTTGAAACAAAGTTTCATTCTGTCAGCCTCCAATTCTTTCTGCTAAACCCAATCCGTCTCTCATTTTTTGAAGCATAAGCTTACTTGACCAGTCTGCTTTGTCGATCCAAGCAAATACTGCATTAGTAGCGATGCCGTCAAAATTCATTTCTTTCAGTTTTTTGAAGATCGTATCAAAGTCAACTTCGGCTTCGCCGATGTTCAAATGCTGATGGACGGTTGCCTCGACACCTGGAGGATTGACGATATAACGGAGTCCGTTGGACGCTTTATGATTGAATGTATCAGCAAACAAGACATGTTGCAGGCGATCCCCGGCAGAATCGAACATAGGGGCAATATCGCCTTTGCCATCATCATAGAAAAATGTATGTGCTGTTGAATATACTAGGTTGATCCACGGACGATCAAGGGCACGGATCATATCCATAGCTCCCTCATGCGTTTCGATGAAATCGAATGGGTGTGCCTGCAAATTAAGTTTAACGCCTTCCCTTTCAAATACCGGAAGGAGTTCATCCATTGATTTAATGAATTTTTCTTCACAGATAACTTCATTGAATTTAGATCCGTTAAATTCACTATTCATCAAGTCAACATCCAATTCCACTGCCACTTCAATGGCGCGTTTCCAATTACGGACTGCGGACTGGCGCCGTTCCTCATCAGGACCGGCCCAGTAGTAAAGCGGAAGCAAGGATGATATCTTCACACCTGCGTCGCTGCACCAGCGTTTCAAATTTTTAATCTGTTCCTTATCCACTTTAGGATATTTATAGAATGGACAAAAATCTTCCCTCGGTGACAGTTCGATATATTCATAGCCTAGTTCCGCTGTTTTATCGACCATTTCTTTTAATGATAAATTGGCATACATCGTAGGATCCAAAGCTAGTTTCATGGTCTTTCCCCCTATAATTTATTTTTCGTTCAATTACGTTCACTGAACAGTAATTTTTCCCGTATAAAAAACTGGCTTCTCTTCAAGGTCAACGGATTCTTTCTGTCCGGACTCTTGTGCTTTTACACAAGCATCAGCTGTTACAGCAGCAATGTATCCATCCCATGAAGTCGGACCATTCGGCTGACCTGTCTTTACAATGGAATCTATGAAATCCTGTAATTCTATGTCATATGCATCCATAAAACGGTCCTTCCAATCTACCAAGATATCCGTGCTCCGTTTAGCGCCTTTCCTTGTTACGATGCTCGCTGGTTCAGGGAGATATGCAACACCGTCCTCACCAATGACTTCACATTGGATATCATAGCCATATTTACAATTCACGAATACTTCAGCTTGGATGACAATCCCACTCTTCGTTTCCATTATGATAAGTTGGGGATCTTTTAAGTTAGCATGCGCGCGGCTGGCTTTCTTCGGGTAAATGACTTGAACTGATTTGTAATCATCGCTGATTAACCAATGCAATACATCAATCTCATGAATCAATGTATCAACGACCGCCATTTGCGTCGTATATTTTTCGTCCACTTCTGGATTGCGGTGTACACAGCGGACCATAAGCGGCTCGCCAATTTCATTTCTATCAATGGCTTGTTTCAGTTGTACGTAACCGCTATCATAACGTCGCATAAAACCAACTTGCACCAAACGCTTCCCGTATTTCATTTCCGCTTCTGCAATTCTCCTGCAACCTTCCGCCGTTGTCGCCAGTGGCTTTTCACAGAACACATATTTGCCAGCCTCAATCGCATTCAATACATTTTGCTCATGCGCTGGCCCCCAACTCGTAACAAGCACTGCATCGACATTTTCCGAGTTTACCAGTGATTTGTCATCCGGATATACAAGTGCTTCAAGTCCATATTGTTTCACGACCTGCCTTGCCGCCTCTTCATTCACATCGGTTACAGCCACAATTTTCCCTCCGGATAATTTGTCTGTAATTCTTTTAATATGCTCCCTGCCGATGGCACCCGTTCCTATTACACCAAAATTTAATGTCATGATCATATTCTCCTTTTAAGGATATCTGGTTTATTACTCTATAACTCTTAAATTATTTTTGTCATTTCCTTTGCAGGTTCTTTTCCATGATCGCGGAAGTTCTGTTCAAGCTGTTCAAGTGTAAGTCCTTTCGTTTCGGGTAAACATTTTTTCACAAAGGTGATAGCCATGATGCCAAAAGCGAAAAAGATATAAAATGTGGTAGACAATCCGACTTTATCTAGTAAAACCGGGAATGTTAAGCCGATTAGAAAGTTCACGACCCAAAGGAAAAATACGGTGACACCCATACCGAGCCCACGAACTTGAAGCGGGAAGATCTCTGAAAGCATCAACCAGGTAACCGGTGAAATGGCCCCCTGCTGAAAGGCAAGGAAAGTGACAGTCAAGGTCAAAATGATATAGGGAAGTGCAGCCGTCCCTTCAAGAAGGGACGATAAGACGCCAATCAATAGCAATGTGGTCGTAGTACCTATCAAACCGGTTAAGAGCATTGGACGGCGCCCGATTTTACCAAGCAGCCAAATACCTAAAAATGTTGCTAAAACAGAAATGATACCGTTTGCAATATTCCCGATCAAAGCAGCTTTTGTCTCAAACCCTGCATCTTTTAAAATTTGGGTACCATAGTACATGATGGAATTAACGCCCGTTATTTGTTGAACGATGGCTATCCCGATTCCAAGAAAGACGATTCTCCGTATCCATGGGACGTTCAAATCTTTAAATGTAGCTTTTTTAACATGGTTCTCTTTTTCGAATGTGGCTCTGATTCCCTGAAATTCCGATTCTGCCTCATCCATTTTACGTATTCTTTTCAAAACATTCAGGGCCTCTTCATTTTTGTTCTTGGACACAAGCCACCTTGGACTTTCAGGCAACCTGATCATGCCAAAGAAAAGAAGTATGGCTGGAAGCGATGCAATGGCCAGCATGTAACGCCAAACATGTGAACTATCACCCATCATTGTCCCAAGAATGGCATTGAAGATGAATGCAAGCAGCTGTCCGCTAACAATCATTAATTCATTTTGGGTGACGATCCGGCCGCGTCGTTCAGCTGGAGACATTTCCGCCAAATAAGTAGGAACGGTTACTGACGCACCGCCTACCGCAAGGCCGAGTAGAAAACGGCAGGCAATCATGACCGTAACACTCGGTGCAAACGTGCATCCAACAGTCGAAAAGAAAAAAAGTACCGAAAGAAAAAGAATGTTTTTTCGGCGGCCCGCATAATCCGAAAGTCTGCCTCCCAGAAAAGCTCCAAGTGCCGCGCCTAAAAGAAGTGAACTGGCAACAAGTCCTTGCGTAAGTGAATTGAGGTTAAGTTGATCCGCTTCGGACATGAACGGCAAGGCACCGTTAATGACACCTGTATCATATCCGAACAAAAGACCGCCTAACGTCGAGATAATAATAATCTTGCGTAAGAATGCCATTTGATTTCCATCATTATTCAAATTAATCACTTCTTTCCCGTTTTTAATCTTGAACTAGGAGCAGCCTTTCATTTATATACTTGCGAGCTATTAATGCGTATTCCAATGGATGGGCAACGGAAGGATCTTGTTCCGCCTCTACTACAATCCAGCCTTTATAATGATTTTCCAGTAATGTATGGTACGCTTCTACAAAGTCAATGCAGCCGTCACCAGGCACTGTGAACATGCCGGCTAAAAAAGATTCTTGAAATGATTTCCCAACTTTTCGGCACTGCTCCAGCACGCTATGCCTCACATCCTTGAAATGAACGTGCCCAATGCGGTCGATATGCTTTTGCAGAAGTGACATGCAATCGCCATCCGATACATAAATATGTCCAGTATCATATAACAGTTGCACTTTCTTTTCGGTATTTTCCATAAGGCGGTCAATTTCACACAGTGTCTGGACGCCCGTCCCCATGTGGTGGTGATACACCAGTTTTAAGTTGTAAAGTCCTGCAATATCCCCTAGCCGATTCAGGCCCGTACACAATATTCCCCATTCTTCATCAGTAAAGCGGGGCTTTTCCTTAAATACATCGTACCTTTCGCCTTGGATACTGTAAGTTTGTTCGGATACTACCGCTACATCTCCATCGACAGCCTGTAAATATTTGCAGTGTTCATGGAAATCCTGTTCTGCTTTGTCGATGCCATCACGGATGATGAAACTGCTGAACCACTGACCGGCTATTTTTAAGTTCCGAAGCTTCAGCTCTTTATTCAGGACCTCCGGTTCCGGGAAGAAACCTCCTACCTCGGTCCCCTGAAATCCTGCCACGACAATATCGCTTAAAAGGTGGGATAAGGTATTTTCAGCTCCGATTTCCGGTATGTCATCATTACGCCAGCCAATTGGGGCAATCCCCCACGAAATCTCCTGCATTTTCCGACTTCCCCCTTTTAATATTGTTTGGCCATTTTTAATTTCTCTTGTCTCGCTTCATATGCCCTTTGTATACTTTTCCGTTTCGAGACCTCTGCCACGCCAACATTCCACCAGGAGTCATAACCATCCGTCATCGTTTTCGGCAGAACCTTCATTTCTATTAATGTAGATGCCGTTTGTTTCTTTGCATCCTCCAATGCTGCTTTCAGCTCATCGATAGTATTGGCCCGATAAGTTTTGGCTCCATACCCTTCGGCTACTTTTGCGTAATCAATATTCATGATTTGGTTATCATGTGTTCTGAACTCACAGCAATATGTTCCGCTGCCATTCTCCATTTGCAGATTATTGATGCAGCCAAATCCTGAATTATCAAACAATAGAATGTTGATTTTATGATTATATTGGATGGCTGTGATCAATTCCGAATGAAGCATCAGAAAACTGCCGTCCCCTACCATTGCATAGACTTCCCGGTCTGGATGAGCAAGCTTGGCTCCTAAAGTTCCTGCAATTTCGTAGCCCATGCAGGAGAAACCATATTCAAGATGGTAAGTGTTTGGCACGCTTGAATGCCAGAGGCGCTGCAAGTCACCCGGAAGTGATCCGGCCGAACCGACCACCACACTTTCAGGATCGATCGTATCGTTTATTGCGATCATCGCAGTTGATTGGGCCAATTCAGTTTTCAATGCATCCGAATATTCATTCAAGACTTGCTGTGAAAACTGGTCTTTGATTTCAGGCTTGAAATTTTCACGGCTAAAAGTGACTGTACTTAAACGGGTCCGTTCGGAAAGCCACTCCGCCTTCCAATCTCCAAGCATTTCCCCATATTCGGTTTCATAGCCCACTAGTAAAGCTTCAAGGTTTTCAAGCGCCACCTTTGCATCGGCGACGACCTGAAATCCATCTAATTTATAAGTTTGAAGGCGGCTGACGTTAATGTTCAAAAACTTTGTCCTTTCAAAATCAAATGCAGTTTTGGAAGAAGTCGTAAAGTCCGTATAGCGGGTCCCGACACCAATTACGAGATCTGCTTGACGGGCAGCCTTATTGGCAGCCATCGTACCGAGAATGCCGACGCCGCCCAGATTCTTAGGAAAATTTGATTCCACCGTCGATTTACCTGCCTGTGTTTCCACAAGTGGAATGTTATGCTTTTCCGCCAGCTTCATCAAAATATCCCGAGCTCCGGAATATCTTGCTCCGCCACCAACGATGATGATCGGCTTCTTACTTGCTCTAATTCTCTCGGCAGCTCCTTGCAGTTCCCGTTCAACTGGAGCTTTCCGATCTAAATAATGGACGCGCTTTTCAAAAAAATGTTCATCGAAATCGAATGCCTCCCCTTCTACATCCTGTGAGATGCATATCGTCGCTGGGCCGGCTTTCCCGGGATCTGTCATCACCTCGAAGGCCCGGATCAGACTGGACATGAGCTGCTCAGGGCGAGTGACGCGATCCCAATATCTTGATACTGCAAGAAAAGCGTCATTAGTGGTAATGGCCGTACTATGCTCATGCTCAAGTTGCTGAAGAACCGGATCCGGCTGACGTGTCGCAAATGTATCAGCAGGAAGTAGGAGGACAGGAATATTGTTGGCAAGTGCAGTCCCCGCCGCAGCTATCAAGTTTGCCGAGCCTGGCCCGGCAGATGTAGTAACTGCATAAATTTTCCTTCGGAGCATTTCCCGGCTGTAGGCAATTGCTGCGTGAGCCATCCCTTGCTCATTCTTTCCTTGAATCACTTTCAAGTGGCCAGCGTCCTGTTCGAGTGCCTGACCGATACCAACTACATTCCCATGGCCGAATACATTAAATACACCTTCTACAAAAGGAGACTCCTCACCATCAACATGAATGTACTGCTGATTTAAAAACTTGATTAAAGCTTGGGCTGTCGTCAACCTCACTGTTCCCATCTTCTGTTCACCCCTCTATGTAGATAAATTCCTTACACGCGTTCTGCAATTAAACCCTCGATTTCTTCTGCTACGGGCATGGCCTCAGATGAGCTGTGCTTGCTTACTACTATGGAAGCGGAAGCACTGCCAAACTTCAAAGCGCTTTCAATCCCTTTGCCTCTCACTAACGCATATAAGAAAGCAGAAGCATAGGAATCCCCTGCGCCGAATGTTTTCAATACTTTCGTTTTATAGGACTTCGCTTTAAATACTTTTCCTGATTTGGCATAGGCATACGAACCCTTAACACCGTGTTTGATGACCACCAGGTCTGAGGAATGTTTAAACAAGTTACCGACGGTCTCTTCATTTGTACCTTTTTCGGTATTTTCCATTACATCATATTCATCACGCGTGCCAATCAAAATGTCTGATTGCTCTGCGACTAACGAATAGTAAACGGAGGTTTCTTCAATGGAATTCCATGTATAAGGACGGTAATCCAATTCAAATACGACTTTTACATCATTTCTTTTCGCAAGGCTTACGGCTTTTAAAACCGCCTCACGTGATGGACTTTTTGCTAAAGCCGTTCCTGAAACCAATAGGATCTTTGATTTTTTTAAATATTCTTCATCCACTTCCGAAGGTGCTAAATGAAGATCGGCTACATTATCCCGATACATCAGGATACTGCATTCTTCAGGACTTTTAATTTCCGTGAAGGCGAGTCCCGTTTTATGCCCTTCTTGATCGATAACCATATTCGATGTATCAACACCTGCCTCACGCATATACCGCTCGATGAAACGGCCGTGCTGATCATCGGCAAGCTTACCGATAAATCCCACTTTCAAGCCTAATTTTGCACTTCCGATGGCAACATTGGCAGGTGAACCGCCCACGTATTTTGTGAATGTCATGGTCTCTTCCATCGGACGGTTATATTCATTGGCATTCAAATCGATGCAGGCCCGACCAATGGCAATCAAGTCAAATTCCTTATCGATATTAAAAGTATAGTTCATCAGGTTAACATCTCCTTTTCCTTTAACGATTCAGGATCCACTCATGATCGGGATCATTATAGAATTTCCATGTCCTTGTCGGACCGGCCATGACATTCAAGTAATAAGATTCATAACCGTCAGGCACCCCTACCGGATGGTAACCGGCCGGTACAAGTACGACATCGCCGTTTTCGACGGACATGGTCTCATCGATCGAACGGTCATCTGTATATACTCGCTGAAAGACGAATCCCTGAGGCGGGTTCATTTCATGATAATAGGACTCTTCCAATAATGACTCATTTGGCAAGTTATCCCGATCATGTTTATGCGGAGGATAGCTCGACCAGTTTCCGCTTTCTGTATATACTTCAACCACGAGAAGGCTATTCGCATACGGAGCTGAATCCGGTAATATATTATGCACCATCCGCTTATTGCTCAAAATGCCCCTATGTTCCACGTCAACATCTCCCGCTTTAATCCATTTAGTCGGAAGTTGCTTATCAGAAGGAGAATAACACAGTGCCACTCTGGCCTCGGTTATCGCTTCCAATTCAAAACCCCTATCATTTGACACGTAAATGCTATCAGTCGGCACTTTATCAAATACACTATCACGTGTCCCTAAATCATGGTATACATCCTCGCCCACTGTCACATTGATCTTTCCCGTAAGAGCGACAATGCAGCACTCCTTCTTGATTAATAATTCTGAATATTCCGCCCCCTGTGCCAACTCCACTATTTTGAATTCAACATATTCTAAAGGAGAATTTCCTTTCGTAACTGATTGAATGATTGTAACACCTTCAGAGACCTCTTGTTTTTCCGGTTTTTGAAGCAGTTTACTCATATGTACCTCCTTGTTTTTCAAAAAATCCGGCCCGTATCCAAACGGGCCATCTTGCAATGTCTTTTTCATTCATTTATTTCACGTAGCGTGCAGTCACCATTTTTTTTCGTGTATAGAACTCAACTCCGTCGGTTCCATTCGCATGAAGATCACCATAAAATGAATCTTTATATCCAGAGAATGGGAAGAATGCCATCGGTGCAGGAACACCCACGTTTATGCCCAGCATTCCGGCATGGATCGTTTCACGGAATTGGCGTACATCAGCTGCACTGTCCGTATATAAGCAAGCCCCGTTTGCCAGTGCTGAAGCATTGGCAATCTCAACGGCCTCCGTTAAATCTTTAGCACGGACAACGGAGAGCACCGGTGCAAAAATTTCATCTTGCCAGATTTTCATTTCCTGTGTAACATGATCAAAAATCGTAGCTCCGAGGTAATATCCATTGCCGCTTGCTGCCTCATCTTTACGGCCATCGCGTACTAGGGTCGCGCCCTGGGCTATACCTGATTCGATGTAATCAATAGTCCTCTTCTTAGCTCCTTCCCGGATCACAGGTCCTAGAAAAACGCCGTCATCCAGACCATTCCCGATCGTAATCGCATCAGCTGCCTGTTTCAATTTTTCAACTAACTCGTCCGCTACACTTTCTTCTACGACAACAACCGCAGCGGCCATGCAACGCTCACCGGCCGACCCAAAAGCCGCACTTGTTATTTCCTTGGCCGTCATATCAAGATTGGCATCTTTCAAGACAATCGAGTGATTCTTCGCTCCCGCAAGAGCCTGGACGCGCTTCAAGTTAGCCGTGCCTGTTTTATACACATATTCTGCCACTGGCTGTGAACCGACGAAGGAGATAGCTTTCACATCTTCATGCTCCAGAAGCCCATTAACCACATCATGTGCTCCATTGACAATGTTCAGTACTCCTTTAGGAAGACCTGCTTCCTCAAACAGTTCAACAATGCGTGCTGCAAGTAAAGGTGTACGTTCAGATGGCTTTAACACGAAAGTATTGCCACATGCGATCGCTAGCGGGAACATCCAGCAAGGGACCATCATCGGAAAGTTAAATGGAGTGATACCGCCGATTACACCAATTGGGTAACGGTACATACCCGATTCAATGTTGGTCGCGATATCCGGAAGCTGTTTGCCCATCATCAGCGTAGGTGCACCCGCCGCAAACTCGACACACTCGATGCCCCGCTGTACTTCACCAATTGATTCCGATAGGCTTTTACCATTTTCGACAGTGACCAGTTTAGCTAGTTCTTCCCAATTTTCCACAAGAAGCTGCTGATATTTGAACAATATGCGAGCCCTTTTCGGGACAGCAACCTGCGACCATTTTTTAAATGCCTCATTCGCCACTTGGACCGCACGATCCACATCTTCCCTAGTGGAAAGTGGCACCTCGGCAATTGCCTCACCAGTTGCAGGGTTGAACACGATTTCCGTTTGCTTTGAAGCGGATTCAATCCACTCACCATTTATATAGTTTTTTAATTTTTTCACCTCATGTGTTACTGAAGACATGTTTTTTCCTCCTTAAAATAAAGTATATTTTGTTAGATCATCAGCCCCGTATAACCATCGCCTTCAATGAAATCGATTTCATTTACCTGTGGAAGAAATCCATCCATGTTTCTTTTTAGGATCAATCAATAAAATTTTCTAGCTCAATCCTAATATTCAAGCTTTTATTCTGCTAATGAAATCGATTTCATTTATTTTCAGGGGTCCACCTTAAGAAAAAGTAAGGACCAATCCACTCCCCCTTAAGTTATAGCTTGTACATAACCTTGATTCGGGATGAAATCGATTTCATTTACTTTATAAGGAAATACTACAATGAAAAATTTTCCCTGTAAACACTTTTTTTGCATTTTTTATAATATTCTATCTTCTTCACGGTTCAAAACATTGATAAATATGGAAATGTGCTTTAATATTTATCAAAGACATCTTCAGAGGTTCTTAAAAACTGACCAATACTTTATCGATAATGGTAGTGGTATTTTGGTATATTAATTTTCCTAAACTCAATTGACTTTATCCTAGGAATTCCAGCTAACCTAAGAATAACATCCTTAGTCTTTCATATATGTAAACTTTTCAGACTACCTTCCTGCTCCCCTTTTCTTTACATTCCATGAATGTCTCCATTTCAATGAAAATAATTGATATTTTACTATATCAACAGACATAGCCTATCCCGAGATTTCATCAACAAAAAGAGGCACCCATAATGGGAGCCTGAATTTTAGTGAAGGTAAGCTATTATATGTGAACGGTAACCATTCCGTATCCTTATCCTAACAAGATGATTGAGAAATGGGATATTCCACCCAGTTACTTATTTGTACGGAATTTAAAACAGGCTGCTTAAGGTCAGTTATTTCACTGCCTTCTTAATAGCCTTCACTTCATATAATGATCCTTCCGAACTGACGATATATTCAGGCTTTGGTTTCCCTAGGTTTGCTTTATGGCCTGCGATATGGGCTTCACTCTTTTCCCACTGCTTCCAATGAGTCTCCGACTCCCAATTGATCATAATGATGACCTCTTCATCCCCGCGTCGCACTTTTTTCACCATTACACATAAATCGATGAACCCTTCCTGCTTTTCTATGATTCCTTCCCCGCTGAACCGTTTTACTACTTGTTCTGCATTACCTTCTTTTACCACCATTTTTCTCATCTGAACGAACAATATGAACAACTCCAATCGATATACTTGTATTGAATTATTTTATTCGATAACGATTCTCATTGTCAATTAATGAGACTTTTACTTAAGTGTACTACTTAAAGTCTGATTCCCAAAAACAAAATAAAAAATGGATCAGGAAGTTTTGCATATCTTCCTGATCCATTTTTTATTGTCACTCACCTTTTATCTTTAAGACTTTTGGGAACATAGTCATTCAGTTTGTTAAATAAAGAAGTAATGTAGGAGCTGAGTTCGAATCGATCCTCCTGAACAAATTCAACTAAAGACACTCCATTCTTTTTCATAACTTTTCCCCCTTTTAGTTTTTATCCCGGTGCATGAACTTTTCAGCAACTAATACCTGTGAATCCCGCCATTAGCGCACTTACACTCTTCTCTCCATCGTTTCTTTATTTAATTATACAAGAAAGCGCTTACAATGTAAAATATTATAATACTATAGATTGCTATTTACTTAGTATGTTCCAGGTAAATGAAGTTTTCTCTTCAGCATATTTATGGTTATCAGCTTTGCTGGCTTTTCAGTGTACATTCCATATCATAACTACTTGTCTTGTTCACAAAGAATAAAATTTCAGGAAATGCCCTTCAATATTTCAGTTAAACGTAGGAACTCTTCCTTATCACGATTTCTTAATGAGTCATCGATTTCTTTTTCGATTTGGGCTTTCCGGTAATCACTAAGGGCCTTTTTTAAAACCATTTCAGCCATCTCTTCAGGTTCAAGCGATGTTCCTGGCAATTGCTTCTCCATACGAAACCAACTCCTTAACCTTTTTTCTATTATACTAAATAACTTGGAGATTATTATTATTAATTAAAATCTTATCCTTTCCTCTTATTCATTTTTCATTTCCTTATCCACATGATTTCCACTTTGCCACTCTTCTATACACAAAATTTCTAAATATTCGGATTTCTAATCAGTAACACATTTTCTTTTTATTCACTTAGTCATTTTACCTGGGAAGATCGGATCGTTTATTTCCATTACTTTAGAATTAATTATATTCCATTACAGGTGAAGGGAGCTAAGTTATTTGCTTCATTTTTTCAGAAAAGTCAGAAATATATTGACCGGTATGGATAAGCCCTCTAAAATAATCTAAATAATCCAGTTTTTTACTTATATTCATTTACCATCATTTTTGTTCATTTCGGCTTTATTTATTGTTGAGAACAATATTGATGAAAAACTTAGCATTAAAGGAGCATTTATCATGAAAAAAAGTCGAGTTCTTTTCGCTAGTTTAGCGGGTTCCGTTATTGAGTGGTACGATTTCTATTTATACGGGACAGCAACGGGCCTGGTTTTTACGACGCTATTCTTTCCCAATCATGATCCAGCGATTTCACTTCTTCTTGCCTTTGTCACATTCGGTGCTGGTTACGCTGCCCGTCCAATCGGCAGCATCCTTTTCGGTCATATGGGTGATCGCATCGGACGGAAGGCAGCACTCATGTTCACCCTTATTGGTATGGGAGGGAGTTCAATGCTAATCGGTGTTCTGCCCACTTATGCCCAGGTTGGGTTGGCCGCCCCCGCCATCTTGGTGGTGCTGAGGTTGATTCAAGGAATTTCCTTGGGAGGTGAATGGGGCGGAGCCATCCTATTGGCAACGGAATCTGCTCCTAAAGGTGTCCGTGGGTTATATGGATCCATTCCCCAACTAGGGGTCCCCATCGGCTTGGTTGCCGGTTCGTTCAGCCTAACCCTCATCAGTTCCTTGACAACCGATGCCCAATTTTTATCTTGGGGTTGGCGGATTCCATTCCTTTTAAGCGGTGTACTGATCGGGTTGGCAATTTGGGTAAGGAGTGGCATTGAAGAAACGCCGGAATTTAAAGCGCAGAAAGATAGCGGCGATCTTGCGAAAGTTCCCATTATTGAAACGTTGAAACACGATTGGAGAAGTGTGCTGCAAGTGATCGGACTAAAAATTGGGGACGGCTTCTTCAATGTATTCATCATGTCCTATGTTCTCGTCTTTACTACGCTGTATTTTGGTTATTCCCAAGATTCAGCTCTTACCGGTTTAACGATTGGCTGCGCTACAATGCTGATTACCATTCCTGTCATTGGTTACATTTCAGATTTCATTGATCGAAAAATCATCTATTTTGGGGGCCTGACTCTCCTTTTCGTCTTGGCCATCCCATATTTCACAATGATTGGTCGTGGGGTTGGCTGGTTCTACATGATGCAGGCAGTTGTACTCGGCGTCATCTGGGGAGCCATTTTTTCCACACAAGGGACATTATTCTCGGAGCTCTTTCCAGCCAAGGTCCGTTATACTGGATTATCCGTCGGTTATCAGGTCGCGGCAGCCATTGCAGGTTTCGGTCCGCTCATCTGGACCGCCATGGCGGAATCATATGGCCCATCCCCTTTGGTATTTGGCGGATTCATGATGGCAGGTCTCGCGATTTCCTTGGCGCTTTGTATATTATCCCCGCATTTCAGCAGAAGGAAAGAAAAGGATCAAACACTCAAACCACATAAGCTGGATTTGAACTGATTCTAAAATCTCTGGCGTGATTAATAACAGAGGCCTGCATGTCCTATCACTCGGACAAGCGGTCTCTGTTTTTTTACAATGCATATACCTCCCTATACTTGTTTACTTCCTACAATCTCCAAAAGATCAGTGAGTGTCCGGATTTCATAGGTGGGCTTGATTCCCAGATCATTATCCTTTTGATGGGGATTGTACCAGCATGTATCCATTCCATAATTCAAGCCGCCCTGTATATCTGAAGTCAAGGAGTCACCAACTATCAACGCTTTCGATTTATCTGTGATATTTAACTTGGAAAATGCATAATCAAAAATCCCTCTATCAGGCTTCTGAAACCCAGCCTCTTGGGAAACTATCAAGGTCTCAAAGGTATTGCAAAGGGCTGACCCGCCGATTCTTGCTGTCTGCACTGCCGTGAAGCCATTCGTTATAATAGCAAGCCGGCATCCTCCAAGCTTCTCGCAAACCTCTATTGCCCCGGGCAGAAGATGTATTTCCTTTCCCAAATGTCCCAGGTACGCACGGCTGAACGCATCCGCATCCATATCAAGCCCATGCTTCAGGAACAACCGCTTGAACCTTTCCACTCCCAGAATGGTTAAATCTATATGCCCCCGTTCCAAATCCCTCCATAATACCTTACTGATTTCTTGGTAGCATCCCGCATAATCCTCCGCCCCTGTTGGCAAACCAAACTCTAAAAAGGCTTCATGCAGTGCTTTCTTTTCCGATATTCCAAAGTCTAGCAAAGTATCATCAACATCAAATAAAATAATTTCGTATTTCATCGCTGCCCCCATAATCATTTTAGTCCAACTTAACACATTTCCTTTAATTACGTATTAATTTTGCAAATTCATGGTAAATACATACTGCAAGCTTGGAAAAATTGCGGGAACATAAAGAAGATATCATTCCCCTTACGTACAATTTTTTAAATAAGTTCAATGAAAGGTATCATGAAAATAAAGTCATTTCGGAAGAATGCTTGAACCTATTAATTCATTATTCATGGCCCAGCAATGTACGCCAGCTCGAAAACTTGATTGAACGGTTGGTCTTAATAAGTGACTCCGTTATCCTAATGTCCGACTTACCTGAAATGATAACCGAGAACGTTGAACAGGTCACACAGATTGATCTCCCCACTTCACTCGATAAAGCACTTGATGAAACGAAACGGATATTGATCAGGAAATCTTACCAAACATACAAATCATCAAGGAAAGTCGCGAAGGACCTCTCTATCAGCCAAACGAAAGCCTCGGCATTGATCCGGGAGTACTGTGAAGACTTAATGAATAAATAGGCACCATGCAAACGACATTATTTTTCCATATTCATCCAACCGAAACATATTGGTTATCCGTTTCTATGAGCTTCCATTGTAAATCCTGACTTCTTCTTCCTGATCCATGGTCCAGGTATGAAAAAAAATAAGGGACTTCCCCTTTGCGGGCAAGTCCCTTATTTTTATGAAGATCCCACTATTTTTTCGCCCCTCGGCTTTGTACTATTTGAGTCCGGTTCTTTTGTGATGCCAATTTGATTGAATTTATCATCTCTGGACAGTTTGTATGTCAATGATCCTGTACCTGCTTCATCAGGCTTGAAAGTTCCTGCATTTCTCCGTTTTCCATCTTTCAGCAACCACACCTGATACACCTCGGACTCTTGAAGGCTAGGTAAATTCTGAATTTGCACGATTAACCTTCTTTCGTCACCTTGCTGCAAAATGTATGCAGCCCCGTCCGTATTCATATTTACAGCGGTCTTATCGGCAGGCTGCAAAGATAGCGACGTTTTAACCTCCATTGGCAGATTGATAGCTGCAAGTTCTTTTTTCAGTTGAATATTGGAATATAACAGCACAAATACCAAAACCAGAACAGCCAACAAAAGACCAGAAGTGACTGGAGTAAACTGCTTAAAGAAAAAAACACCCCATTTCTTTTCCTTTCGCACCGGAACTTCATCATCAGTCTTAAAGACAAAATTCATGACCTCTGATTTCAGGGAAGAAGAAGGTTCCATTTCTTCGAAATCCCATTTCAATGAATTCCAGGCTTCCGTCATTTGTTCATACTCCCTAGTGCATTCAGAGCATTGAATTAAATGTTCCGCGAATGCCTTTTTTTCTTTTTCTCCCAGTTCACCCGATAAAAATGAAAGCAGGTTAGCGCACTCTGTATTCATTTACAAACCACCTACTTCCAAATACTTTTTCAACAATTTTAGCGACTGGTGAAGTCTGCTCTTGATGGTACCAATCGGTTCATTTTCAATTGTGGCAATTTCCGTTAACGAATACCCTTTCCAATACAGTAGATCAATCAGTCTTTTTTGCGGCTTGCTTAACTTACTTTTTGCCTGGGCAATTTCACTGTATAATAGCCCATTTTCTATATCATTATTAGGATCTTCTATGTCAATCGGATGACTCATGTCCATGTGTTTGTTATTCCGGATATGAACGCTGTCTTTGCGGACATAATCCACACACACATTTCGTGTAACGGTCAAAAGCCAGCTTACAAAGTGCCCCTTTTCGGAATTGTAACTGCTTTTTGTAGTCCAGAGCTTTAAAAAGACCAACTGCACGATCTCTTTAGTTTTTTCAGCATTTCCATTTGTGAACTTAAAAATAAAACCATAGATTAATTTAATATGCCGGTCATAAAGTTCTTCCAGAGCAGGACGATGCTTTTTCATGACTAATGCCATCAATTCCTTATCAAGTTTTTCTTTCAATCGCACCTGCAACTCCTCACAAGTAAATTTGGAAAAAAACGTGTAACAGGAACGACCATCACTGATCGTCCCTTTTTCTTATTTTGGAAAAAGCGTCTTATCATTTACAATATACCAAACATTTTTGACACCTTCGCCATTGACATCTCCCGCTTCCTTATCATTCACAAAATAGTAGAGTGGAAATCCTTTGTACGTTACCTGCTCTTCCCCTGTATCTTCTCTTTTCATGGTACCAAAGTCTTTTTCCTCAAATCCTTTAGGGACAGCAAAATCCCTTTCCATGAATGGCGGCCATTTCTTCAGACAATCACCCATGCAATTGCTTTTTCCTGATTTATCATTCTTGAAAAAATAAAGTGTCATTCCTTTGGAATCAGCAAGGTATTCGCCTGTTGTTTCACTTTCCATTAATTTCAGGGGCATTGCTTTTTCATCAGCAGTACCATTAACCACTTGATCATTTTGGGGTGAATCATTAGCTTCATTTCCACATGCCGCCAAAACTAGGACCATCATAAAAACTGAAAATACCATCCACTTTTTCATATGCTCTCACTCCACGTCAATTTACTTCCATCCCCATTTTTGAAACACTTGATGGGATTTTTCCGTTTTAAGATAATCAATGAATTGTTGTGCCTTTTTCTTGTTTTCACTCTTACTTGTTATGCTTACCGGGGTTCCCCTATAAAGCTTGTCTTCCTCAGGGAGCTGAACCAGGTCCGTCACATCCGCCAGACGGTAATGCCAGGATTCATATGTAATCCAGGCGTCTAATTTAGAATTTGCCTTCCATAGATCGATAGCTTCTGCACTGGATCTCACTGAAATGTCAATATTCCTGCTAATTCCAGGAATCAATCCTTTTCTTCCGGCCAAATCTTCCCATAGCCCCAGTTGCCCGGCTCCATTAACATCCACAATCTTTACGCCCTTCTTCGTTAAATCCTCCAAAGACTGTATATTCTTTGGGTTTCCTTTTCTAACCAGGATTCCAGCAGACCGTGCATACAATTCTGTACGGTTTTTTTCATCAAGGAGCTCCGGATGATCATGCATAAAATCTGTTAGCATATACTCGGACCCTCCGTATATGATATCCGCATCCTGTTTGGCTTGATCAATCCATTTTTCTTCGGGTCCCGCTGTTACTTCAATCTTTATCCCCGTTTCTTTGGTGAATAGCTCCCCCGCTTCCTTGATAGGCCCAAGAGGTCCACCTGGTCCATAGACTTTCACGACGCCGTCGACAGCCTGGCCCCGTTTCGGAACCATTTCCGGTGAAAATCCTAACAGTACCAGCATCAATGATAAACATCCAACAAAAATGAGCTTTTTCAAGTCTTTCTTCTCTCCCTTCTAAAAAGTCTTTGTACTATAGATAACGGGACAAAATTCAAAACGGTTTGAAAAAAATTGTTATTTTTTTAAACTTGCTGCAAATACATCTGATGATCTTAAGCATTTCTCTTTTTTCTCAACAAAAACACCCCATTCGAAAAAGTATCCATTCGAATGGGGCATGACTTTAATTACATACTCTTTCAATCCTCTTAACCAAGTGGCAGAAAAGGTTAGCTTGAATTGCTTCCCTTTTTTCTCTGTCTATTTCTTTTAACAACAGCTATCACCAACAATAACAGAGGAATCAACGTTTGCATCAAAACCCCATAAAAAGGGAAGGCGATGATATCAAAACGGCTGACATCCATAGCGCTAGGATACGACCAAAAGCTGAATTCTACAATCAAAATCCCTATCGGCCATACCACAGGACGATAGTCGGAGAGATTCAGCCACTGCGCGGTACCCAAAGCAGCCGCATAATAAAACACAGAAATTTTGACAAACGCTCCTACTATCCATACGGCCATGATGGCGGACTCCAAATGTTCAAAAAAGTCGGCTAAACTGATGTACCGAGATACATTCATCAGGGGATAATTCTTTGTGGATGTTGTTGATCCGAGTACAAAAAGAACGATAAGATTCACTACAACTAACGTCACCATCACGGCAAACACAGTCATCATCCCGTGTTTCATTCCTTTTTTCATATCCGCTAAAAAAGGTAGAATAAAAATGATCAGAAAAAACTCGCTGAACCATCCACCCGGTACAATTGAACCCTTGATTGGAGGCATAATTCCATTCCCCAATACCGGGAATATATTCTTAAATTCAAGATCAGGGCCCAGTAAGATGATCAAGAGGAGGATTGGAATGATAAAAACGGGAACAAACAATTGGGCAGCTCTACCCAACACTTCTATCCCTCCGCATACGATAAAGGCACAGAGGAGTATCATCGATGCCATGACCACGCTAATTGGGGTTTTGACCAGAAAAGAGTCGACAATATATTCTCCGTAACTTCTTAGGATTTGCCCTGTGATCGGGATATAAAAAAACAAGAATAAAAAACCGAGAATTTTCCCCGGAATCCGCCCAATGATCTGTTCACTGAATTGGATAACCGTTTGTTTCGGGTAAAGTTTGTGCAGTTTATAAGCGATATACACCGTCGCATACCCGATGAGAGAAGCCAAAATGGGGGACAGCCATAAATCAGTTTTGGCATATTTCGCTGTGATGCTTGGAACACCGAGAATAGCCGTTGCCACAATCGTCGGATACATCATGAATGCCATCTGCAGAGATGAAATTCTCCCTTTCTCCATCATCTTCCTCCCTTCTGTGATAGTATGTAAATTTGAAATCACGCAACCCACTGATCGATTTACTTTTTCATAAACTCTTCAAACGGCTTCATAAAGAGATTAATCCATTCAGTTCGTCCTGCCTTCTGCGCGAGTACGAACATGTGTAGCACCTATCGAGGATATTTACCATAAAAAAATCCCAGTCAGCTTGTTTCAGTTCCTTTACGATTTCTCTTCCTTACAACAGCAATCACCAACAATAACAGAGGAATAATCGTTTGCATCAAAATACTTTGTAAAGGGAAGACGTTGACATCATTACGATTGACATCCACAGAGCTAGGCAACGACCACAAACTGAATATGACAATCAAAATCCCTATCGGCCATACAACAGGACGATAGTCGGAGAGATTCAGCCACTGTGCTGTACCTAAAGCAGATGCATAATAAAAAACGGAAATTTTCACAAACGCCCCTACTATCCATACTGCCATGACGGCGGACTCTACATGTTCAAAAAAGTCGGCGATACTAATGTATCGAGATACATTCATCAAGGGGTAAAGCTTTGTGGATGTTGTTGACCCGAGTATAAAAAGAACTGTAAGATTCACCACAATTAACGTCATCATCACAGCAAACACAGACTTCATACCGGATTTCATCCCTTTTTTCATATCCGCCAAGAAAGGAAGGAGGAAAATGATCAGGAAAAACTCGCTGAACCATCCACCCGGTACAATCGCACCCTTGATTGGAGGCATTACACCATCCGCCAATACCGGGAATATATTCTTGAATTCAAGATCGGGAATCAGCAAAAGGATTAAGATACAGATTGGAAAAATGAAAACAGGTACAAACAATTGGGCAGCTCGCCCCAACACTTCTATTCCCCCGCGTACGATGAACGCACACAGAAGCACCATCGATGCCATGATCACACTAATCGGGGTATTTACCAAAAAAGAGCCGACAACAAATTCTGCGTAGCCTCTAACGAGTAGCCCCGTGTTCTGGATATAAAAAAACATGAGTAAAAAACCGAAAATTTTCCCCGGAATCCGACCAATGATCTTTTCAGTGAATTGGATCACCGTTTGTTTTGGATACAGCTGGTGCAGTTTATAAGCGATATACACTGTCAGATACCCTATTAGTGCGGCAAAAATTGGGGACAGCCATAAATCAGTTTTGGCATATTTCGCTGTGATGCCGGGAACCCCGATTATAGCCGTTGCCACAATCGTCGGATACATCATGAATGCCATCTGTAATGATGAAATTTTCCCTTTCTCCATCCGCTTCCTCCTTTCTGTGATAATTTGAAATCATGCAACCTACTGATAGACTCACTTTTCCATAAACTCTCCAAATGGCCTGAAAAGAGTTTCGATCCATTGAGTGGGTCCTGACATCTGTGGGAGATTGAACATGGACAGAATCAAGCCAGTGAGGAGCAGTGTAAGAAAGGCCATTTTATCTTTTTTAGGATTCTGTTTCATTCTCGGCCATTCATACAAAATGATTAGAACTACAACCACGCTTGTACAAAAAAAAGCTCCCCATCTCATTTGTCCTTCACCTCTTCCTCAGACAATCCTGCCGGTTTGTTTATATAGCCCTGTCTTCGAATATGGGCCGCAACATCGACTTCCACTTCTATTTCTGCGAATATCTCATCCCAGTGGTTATCGACCTTATTAAACTGTTTAGGATATTTCCTATAGAAATCTTTACCTAACCCTAAAATGTCCGCTTTCTTATGCTGAGTATTCAGAAAAGCCATCTCGATGCGTTTTTCTATATCTTTTTGATATGCTCGTTCTGCAGCTTTTAGAGACTTAGGATTTGAAAGGTTTAAATTCGTTCCATTCTGTATAACAGCTCCATCTGTATTCACCCTCACCAATAATTTCCATTTTTCATTGATAATTTGCGGAATGATCTTGACTTTGGCTGACACTGGACTTAAAGATATCTTCCCTTTCACCCCTTTGGGTTTTATGGTCACGGTATATGATTCCACTTCATCCCTTAACCACAAAAGCCCTCTTGTTTCTTTTTCCGTCATCATCCCAGTCATTTTATCTTTTTTGAATACGGCTGTCCCGACAATGTAAGGAATTCCCTGTAATTTCGTTTGCCCTTTCCCTGGTGGTAAAATTTTAACGAATGGAAGTGCGGCCGCTTGAGGTATACCCGTTAACATTTCATCTAAATCCTGCATTGTGACCAGCATCCCGATATGTAAATCTGATAGTTCCCTAAGCACTTCCCCTGAATAGTTTTCCAGGGGTGGCAAAGATTCAAGGATAGGCTTTGCTTTCCCTTTGCTGACATACACATTTGCTTTCTCTCTTGGCTGCGGATGACGCAGTAAAAAATCCATCTGCTCTTGAATTCCTTCCTTCGCTAACTGTTCGCCGAATACAAATATTTTACAATGTCCCCAAAATACTTTTCGCGGAAGCTTGCTCTGAAGCTTAGACAATGCATCTGAAATATTGGAGCCTTTTTCATATCTTACCAATGTCGTAACCGCACCCCCTCCTTGACTGCTCCCTCCTCCTTGACCGCCCCCTCCACCACTTATTGAACTTGGAATAAAGACTTGGATGGATAGTTCGATTTGATCATTATCCTTCTTATCGATGGCTGCTGCTGTGACAATCGCCAAATCAGTGATTTCTGTTCGATCCCAACAACCGCTTAGAAAAGGGGTTGTTCCACTAATACCGAGCAAAAGAAGGACGCTTTTCAAGAAATGACGCCTCTTTACTTTCTCCCATATCTTTGTTCTCCTCCAACCATTATTCACTCCGTTTCACTTCCCCTTTTTGGATTTGGTCCCTGCTCCGAGGATTGACGGTATACATTAGAATCGCCTGTGAGGCGCGGGCGTGTATCCATCATCCACCAAGGAGCTCTCCACAGCACATCTTTCAGCTCTTGTCCTTTTAACGGTGCCAGTGGCGTTAAGTAGGGAACGCCAAAAGAACGCAAGCTGCATAAGTGAATGACTATGGCAATGATCCCCATCATGATGCCGAGCAGTCCTAAGGTACCGGCAAGCAGCATCATTGGAAAACGCAGCATCCGGAAAGCAATTCCGGCAATATAACGAGGCATCATAAAAGAAGCGATTCCCGTAATTGCAACCACAATGACCATTGGCGCTGAAACCAACCCCGCTTGTACGGAAGCTTGACCAATCACTAGCGCTCCAACAATGCTGACAGCAGAACCTACCTGCTTCGGCAATCGAACCCCTGCCTCCCTTAGTGCTTCAAAGGTAATTTCCATAGCCAATGCCTCTACAATTGCAGGAAAAGGGACCGATTCCCGGGATGCCGCGCTGCTTAGCAGGAGTGCGGTTGGGACCGCCTCATGATGGAACGTCAAAATAGCAACATATAGGGACGGAAGCAATAGAGATAATCCCATAAAAATAAAACGTAACCAACGGATAAAAGTGGCTGCCATAAAACGTTGAGCATAATCCTCTTGTGATTGAATTAAAGAAAAGAAGGATATTGGAGCAATCAGAGTAAAGGGAGTTCCCTCCACAAGAATGACAGCCCGTCCCTCGAGCAAGCTTGAACAGGCTACATCCGGCCGTTCTGTCGTCATGATCTGAGGGAAAGGTGAATACGGATTGTCCTCAATCATTTCCTCGATGTACTCGCTTTCTAAAATACCGTCTATTTTAATTCGTTCCAACCGAGTTGTAATCTCTTCAATCAGTGTTTTATCGACAAGTCCATCAATATAAGCAATTGAAACATTCGTCCTGGTATACGTTCCGATCTTCATCGATTGTAATTTAAGGGCAGGACTTTTAATAATACGTCGCAATTGGGACGTATTAACCTCTAGAGATTCAATAAATCCCTCTCGTGACCCCCTAACTCCCCCCTCTGCCATAGGTTCTTCAATCGCCCGCTTTTCCCATTTGGACAATCCTAAAGAAAATCCATCGCTTTCCCCTTCATATAGAAGGATCGGGTTTCCAGAGGAAATCGATTCAATACAATCCGCCAACATATTCACTTTTACCACTTTAGGGACGGGCATTTTATGTTCAATAAACTCATTTAATGGCTGTGGCTCTTTTGATGACTCTTGCATGAGTGGAGATAGCACATATTGCTCTATCGCCTCGATGTCTGAGAGTCCCGCAATGTAAATAAGCATGGCCCTCGTCTTTCCGAAAAGTAAGAACGAACGGAACATCACATCCGAGCAATTATCATAAATAGAACGAAGTGTTTCTACATTTTGACTGAAATTCGCAGCAAGTACATCTGCAGGCTTAGAATCCTGGTAATTATTCTGTACACTGGATTTTTTTTCTTTCGTTTTCCTTAACAATCTACCTACATTACGAATCAAGCTGAATACCCCCATTTTTTTGCAGGTCGCTCTAACTCCATTTTTCTATGTTTCTTCATTAAGGGTATTTTATACAGGAAATCCTGTTTCCGGCATGAACTAATTTTCATGGAAAAGCTATGTTATAAGTTGATTTTGAATAAACTGTAAACTCTTGTGATATCCTGTTTGTAATTAATAACTAAGGGGTATATCAAAAACCGAGGCTATATATTAGTCGAAAACACTGTCTATGGCTAAATATTGTTTTTTTAACAAGCTACACAGGACCATACAGTAGGGGTTACTTTTTAAAGGATGGATATTGTTTTAAATACCTTTTTTATAAGTTTCATGGGCAATCGACTAAAACATTAGAAGATAAGGGAGATTCTATGTCATTATTAATCACATTGCTCGGATTATTGGTGTCCACAATAATCGCTACAATATTAAATGCCATATGGCCTCGTATCCCACTTCCGATATATCAGATATCCATGGGAGCAGTGTTCTCATTATTACCATTTCAATTATCATTTGATTTTCATTCAGAATTATTTATGATCTGTGTCATTGCTCCGCTGCTTTTTACAGAAGGAAAAAATACGTCTCGTAAAGAAATGCTTGAATTGCGTAAGCCTATTCTGTTATTGGCCTTTGGGTTAGTATTTGTGACGGTTTTTGCAGGAGGCTTTTTCATCCACTGGTTAATACCTGATATGCCGATGGCTGTGGCTTTTGCTTTAGCAGCAACCATTACCCCTACGGATGCGGTAGCGGTACAATCGATTACAAAAGGATTGAAATTGCCCGGAAACATGATGCCCATCCTTGAGGGTGAATCACTTTTCAATGATGCTGCCGGAATCGTCGCTTTTAAAGTTGCCCTGGCAGCTGCCTTAACTGGAGTGTTTTCTATAAAAGATGCATCGCTTAATTTTATATTTGTAGCTTTAGGCGGTATCTTTATAGGGATCCTATTGGGCTATTTAATCGTTAAATTACGATTATTTTTACGGGTTCATGGACTTGAAGAAATCCCAATGTCCATTGTCATTGAACTAATTACGCCTTTTGCCATCTATATGGCAGCTGAAGAATTCCATGTTTCCGGAATCTTGGCAGTGGTTGCTGCAGGTGTCATTCATGGCATCGAGCGGGATCGCCTTCAGAGTTCCACGACTAAATTGCAAATTGTATCAACTAATACATGGTCTGTATTAGGTTATGTCTTGAATGGACTTGTATTTGCTTTGTTAGGATTTATGTTGCCGAGTGTTTATCAGGAAATTGAGTCCAACTTAAATAGGGGCATTCTTTTTGGGATAAGTGTCTTGATCGTTCTTTTATTATTGGTGATCCGTTTTATATGGGTATACATCCTGCATGATACTTTTACGAAAAACAGAGTGAATCCATTAGAGCAATTCATTATGTCCAGGGTTCATCCAGAAGATAGCAATGACACCGATGAGGAGAATGTTTCAAGATCCCGATTTGCATTTTTGACATCCGTTTGCGGCATTCATGGAACCATTACATTAGCTACAGCTTTATCCATACCATATTTCATGCGGGATGACACTTTATTCCCGATGCGTAATACTGTCTTGTTCATCGCAGCTTGCGTAATATTGTTAAGCGTCACCTTGGCTACGGTTCTCTTGCCACTACTGGTAAAGACACCGACTGAATTCAAAGATGAGCGGCTAACCTCTGAGGAGGCTTATAAAATTGTTTTAAATAAAACGATCAACCAGCTGAGCAAAGAAGCAACCATCGAAAATCAGAAAGCGGTCCATCAAGTAATGGAAGATTTGAATGAACAACTGATAGATTTGGAACGGGGAATAACGAATCGGCCGGATAATCGGACAATACGCGATTTAGTGGAGCTGGGAGCCAATAAGGAACTGGAAGTCGTTTCTGGATTAGTCGAAAAAGGGATTATATCTGAAACAGCCTTTGAACTATATAAAGTGTATCTTTCAAGAACCTCGAATTATATGCAAAAATCCTCCCTGAAAAGGGCTTGGATCAATTTGCAGGCCATTCTTTTCAAGAAAAAAATCAATGTCAAATGGGATAAGAAATGGAAAGCGAAATTAGAGAACTCCATCGTTAAAAATGCGGACCTGATCAGGGAGTTCCGTAAAGCACAAAAAGAAGCTTCCAAGGAAGCCATTTTATTGATCAAACAACAAACTGCACCTGAAAACCGCCATGAAGTCATGCTTGTCATCCAAAGATATAATCGTTATTTGAATCCGTTCGGAACATTAAGTGAAAAAGAAGCAAAACGTTTTGAAGAGATGGTGAGTCAATTTCAGTTGAATGCGATGCAAATCGAACGTGATATCATTGCGCAAATGGTTGAGGATGAGCAAATATCCATACAAACAGCAACCGAGCTTAGACAAAACTTAATCTACGATGAAATGATAATGATACAAAATTGATAAAATATTAAGAGACTCCGATGCAACAGGAAACGGTGTCTCTTTATTTATATTCCAAAGCAGGGATGAATACCTCAGGAAAAATGAAATGAAAAGACCGTAGATCGAGCAGGTATAAGGGCTTTCGTCGAAATTCCAGAGGATTCACGGCATCTGTTCCCATTATTCTTTATTGCCCTCACAATGGAGTTAAATCACCGTTTTGCAGCTTTTACAATTGAACCTAACTCAGTTAATACAAGTGTCATGATGCTGGCTGGTCAATACAACGAACTCTTCCTTGAATTCAAGATACATCCTACACATAACAAAGGTAAAAGGCATGTTCGTTTCTGTGTCTCACGAGTATTCGCTCCAAATTCACGAGTAAAAGCGCCGAACTCACGAGTATTCGCTCCAAACTCACGAGTATTCGCTCCAAACTCGCGAGTATTCGCTCCAAACTCACGAGTATTTGCTCCAAACTCACGAGTAAGCGCCAAATTCACGAGTATTTGCTCCAAACTCACGAGTATTCGCTCCAAACTCACGAGTATTCGCTCCAAACTCACGAGTATTCGCTCCAAACTCACGAGTATTCGCTCCAAACTCACGAGTAATTACACCAAATTCACGAGTAATTACACCAAATTCACGAATAATTACACCAAATTCACGAGTAATTACACCAAATTCACGAGTAAAAGCACCAAACTCACGAGTATTCGCTCCAAACTCACGAGTAATTGCACCAAACTCACGAGTAAGCGCCAAATTCACGAGTAAAAGCACCAAATTCACGAGTATTCGCCCCAAATTCACGAGTATTCGCTCCAAATTCACGAGTATTCGCTCCAAACTCACGGGTATTCGCTCCAAACTCACGTGTATTCGCTCCAAACTCACGGGTATTCACTCCAAACTCGCCAGTAAAAGCCGAATGCCCCTTCCAATTTAATCTGATTGATCAATCCTCTGTGTCGATCCTTCTCAATCCCTTCTTTTATCAATTCCTTCATTCAATATTTTCACTTGGAAGCGAAAGTAGAGATAGAATGCGGTCCAGATGATCATATAGAATGGTATGAAAATCCCAATTCCTATAGCTAATCCTTTTAAGCTGAACGGAATCCAACCAACAAAGAAAGATAATAGGAAGTAAAGAATGCTGACAGTAAGGAAGTGCAGAATGGTTTGAGATAACAAACTCCATTTTTCATTTTCAAAGAAGATTGTTGCCGTGCTGAAGAACCAGCCACATAATATGCAGCCTATCGCGTTTTTTACAAATATTCCACTGTCTAATGAACCTCCAAAAGCGATCACTCCTAAACATGTCAGCACCATCACGAGTGCTCCAAAACAAATTCCAACAAAGCTACGGAATAATAGTGTTTTCATCATAATCCCTTCCTTTTCCATTGAAATGCTTTCTTGATCCCTTGAACATAATGCCGGGAAACATATTCTTTTTCCCCTGATCGGAAGTACACACATAAGGTCCCGTTGAAAGATGCCTCGAATCTGCTTAACTCATCTAAGTTGGCAATCACTGACTTAGACAATCGCACGAATTGATTACCTGGAAGGTCCCTTTCCAGTTCATATAACCTTTCTTTCATTTCGAAAACCCCCTGTTTCGTCCGCACCATTATGGAATCTTGCTCTGTGAACAAACAGATGATTTCTTCTGCCCGGAAAACATGCTGCATTTCTCCTTTTCTGCCGACAAAATACGGTCTTTTCCTCTCCTTCAAGCGTTCCATCAATTCCTGCACTTCCTCATTCCATTCATGATTGCGGATAAGCACCTCTATCGCCTTGATCTCCTCATCTATCTCTACGTTTATTTTCATCTATGCGACCTCCCTTTGCTTATAATGTAAGTATATTAATATCTTAATATTTGGCTTGTAATTTCCAGCTACATGCCACTTTATTACGATAACATGCTTGAAATGGATACTCAGATACACTAAATAACCGTCCAAATAATTGGACGGCCCTTGATAGTACATCTAATTCCGAATTCGATGCGTTTACATTAATTAAGTTTACTCTTTGCTAGTAAAAGTACTTGGCATCACCACAGCGATTACCTCTCCACGGGCGCAAAGTTTATCGAGTGCAAATACCTCTGTTTCGATTCTCCATTTCTTAGGATGAATTTCATGAATCGTCCCAACGGCCATTAATGGCACATCATTTGGGGTTGGCTTTACGAACTCCACATTCAGTGACGCAGTCACGAACCTGGGTGGTTCCACTCCATCTCCAACTTCATGACCGTTTTTGCGGTGTAAAGCCAATGCAGCGGAACCTGTTCCGTGACAATCAATTAAAGAGGCAATCAAGCCGCCATAAACAAATCCTGGAATTGCAATATGCTCTGGGCGTGGTGTATAGATAGTCCTTGTTTGCTCGTTTTGCCACCCCGTTCGAAAATGATGACCATCTTTGTTCAAGCGACCGCATCCATAACACCAGGCAAATGCATCTGGATAATCATCTTGAATCGCATTTAGCACATTCTCCTCCATCATCTCTCCCTCTTTTTCAGAATATTATAACACCATTAATGAATAAGGGGTCTATTTGGATACATGCTGAAAGGTTAGTTTTTTGAAATTCCATGAATCTTTATTGAGGGTACTACCAAGTTTTATTTTCATAGAATAGTAACCTGAGGCAGCTTTAATCGAAAACAAGTTTGCAAGAATCCCTGCTCCTTTACTCCATATAATTGACAAAGGCCCCTGTAAGCCAGAAGCATTCAGGAGCTTTCCTTTGACTGATATAGAGTTAAGAAGTGTCTACGATCCTATTGCAGGTTTACCTTCTTATTAAAAGTTAAGCCTTTTTCTTAAATCCCAATACTTGAATGTCATTTTACCCATTTTCGACTTCGAAAGTGAATCATATTTCCGTCCAAGTGCTTGATTTTGTTTTTCTAGCTTAGTAATTTGTTTAAGTTGAACTTTGTTCAGTTTTTTTAATTGCTTTACTTCTTTAGCTAATTCTTTATTTTTCCCTTTCATATCATATTTTTCTTTATCAACAATTGCCCGTTCTTTGATTGAAATCTCCACATCTTTTGGTTTTAGTTTAGGATTGCCAAAGGTTTCAAATCCTATCGTTTTTAAATAGGGGATGTTATTTTGAAAATTTTGTTCAAAGGTTCCATACCTTTTATGGATGTGGAGAAATGTATAACATCCAGCTTTTTCTGCTGAAATGATTTGACCATACCCAGACAGTTTAAACAGTTTTTCGACTCGTTTTATTTCTTCAGGTATGTTTTTGACAATATAGGTGAAAACTTCGTCAACATTAAACTCCGCAGGCAATATTTTCACTTTATTTAATGATGTATGCCTAATCAGTTCATCAAAGTCAGCTTCATCAATATAAAACATATTCGCACTTTCATTCACATAATCGGTAATGCGCTTGCTCCATAATGGTCCTTGCAGTTTTTTTATTGCTTCTGAAAATAAAAACTGCCTGCTAACTTGATACATTCGTTGTGCCGCAAACTCATATATATCCTTATTACATAATGCTAATTTGACAGCGTCACGGAAATCCTTCTCTGTAACAGCATATAACGGGTAATCTTCGCCAAAAAGCTTCATATGCATTTTGGTTGGATTCATTATTACAGCCTTTCTTAAAATCCCATACTCCAATAGCTTTGTAGACAGTTCCAGACTGCTGTCCATTTCCTCACTTCTCCAGGTTATCCCAATATCACTGTTCACGATTAATTGTTGGGCATTCTCCCTTGTCAAAGCACCGTACCATGTAAGCCCATCCGTATTTTTAAGGAGGTATGCCGCTTCTTCCTTAAACTGAGAATCATCTTTAACCCATTTGAATTTATCCCCCGCCACATCAAGTGATAGATTCGGGATCTCACGTTTTAATTCTTTAAAAGCAGTAATAATGGGAATGGTCTTCCAATCCGGGTCGAATTTCCCTGTATATACAAGTTTGTTTTTTAACCGGGTCTGCCCTTCCGCTGATTCAACGTTTGGTATCATCGGGGTAAGCAGGGAAACTTTGTTTTTTTCTTTATTCAAATTAAGGATCTCAATGACAAATTCGCACATCTCTTCTGTTTGACATAAGAAATACGCACACTGATCATATATATTTTTGATGCTCTCGAATTTTTCTTCATTAACATCCTGACCTATGTGAGTCAATCCTGTAGCATAAACTAATGTATTCTTTATGATCTGCTTATGCTTTGCGATTTTTTCAACAGTCTCAATGCTTCTAACAAATAGCCAATCATAGTCATTTTGACTCCAATAATGAGAAATGAGCATTTCTGCTACATCGAAATCAATGACTCCTTTTTTTACCCATTCATCACCGGCGGCATTAAAAAAAGGATCGACAAAAGGATTGAGAATGGTTATATTATCAAATTTCTCAAGTGGCTGAAGTAAGATATCACGTTTGACCGGGCTAGCTAAAAGTAAATCAACTTCGATGTTGGAATCTAACGCAATGGTCGATGCTAAGGAAGATAAAAATACTGCAGATCCATCCATTGAATTCATGTCAATAAAGCCAAATAGAAGTATCTTCATTTTTCTGTTTTCAACTAGTTCATGTGAATTCAAAGTTTTCACTCCAATGACTGAAATCTGATATGAATTTTTATTTCTTTATTTGTTCTTTAATAGATGATTTAAGCGCAAGATATTTTAATGTGAATTTCCCTGCATATGTAACGTTGAATTTATGTTCTAACAACTTAAGTCTTCGTATTTCTTTGTTAAGCTTAATATTTTCGATTTGGGCCATCTTACTTTTTTCTACTTCTTCTCGCAGCCTATTATTTTCTTTTGTAACGTTCTCAATGGTTTTTTGTTTTTCCATGCCATTGCTCTCTATGAGCTCCAATGTCATGGACATCATGTCTTTCATTTGTAATTCGAGTTCCTCATACATCGTTTTCCAATATTCGTTTCGTTCGTCCATATTGAAAAAACTCCCCTCCATTAACCTTGGATGATCTCCAATTCTCTTTTTATAACAACATCTACAGCGCATTTTTCCCGAATCGACTGAGAAGCTTGTTTTGACACTCTTAAAAATACGTCCGAGTTGTAATATAAGCGCTCTATTGCATCGGCAATATCGGTAGGAGACTCAGGTTTTGTTAGAAGGCCAGAAACGTCATGTTTAACGAATTCCGGAATTGCCGTAATATCTGTTGAAATCGGCACTAGTCCGCTCGACATTGCCTCACACATGGAAACCCCTTGAGAATCCAAACGGGTCGGGCAAAGGAAGATTCCATACTCCTTATGTAATGCAGCGATTTTCTCCTGAGATAGGAAACCTTTATGAATCGTTATATTCTCAAAATCCCGGATTGGCTCAACGGTTTGATCGAACAATTTTCCATCGCCATAAAATGCAAATTCCAACTTATCGAAGTATGGTCTCTTCGATAGTTCCAGTACTGCTTTCACCGATAGGTCATTGGCGTATTTTCGTGAAGCGTATGGCCTGATTGAAAGGACTTTTGTCCGCATTTCAGCTGGCTTTTCAATAAAGGTAAACAGATTATCATCTATGACATTAGGTATGATTACTGAATTTTTCGATTCTGCTCTTGCATCACATTCCGCTATATGCTCTTTGAACCATTTGGAAATATGAACAAAGGTTGTATCCAATTCATTCGTTTGATAAAACCAATTCATAAAAGAAAGCTGTGATACATAATAGTCGTCCGACATTTCAAGTATCTTCCTCAAGCTTTCAGGGCTTTCAAGAAAATTAAACCATCTTCTATGCCATGCCTCCGTTTCAAATCCATGTATCCAGGTGATAATCGGTAAATCCGTGTTCGTTTCTTTTATCGCTTGTACCATTTTTGGATTAACAAAATGAATGAGCGCTTTTTTATGTATTTTATGATTTAAGAAAATGCGCAAATGCTGTTCAGTTCCTCGATAAACAGGCACATCTTCATACGTATACTTTTCCGCTTTTTTATAGGCAGGATGCAAAACAAAGACATCCACCTTCAAACCCTCATCCAGATAAGCCTTGACTCTTCGGTGGATAAACCCATTCCGATATAGCTGATCTTCATGTGGATAAGCATTCGTAATGATCACATATCTATCTTTTTCACTAAATGTAAGCTCATATAGATTTATAGATTCCTCCATTTTTGTTCACTCCTACTATTCAGTCATCTTCAATCAGCCTGCTACTTATCTGTAAATGAAGGATTTTTAAAAGACCCTTTTCCAACCACTTTTAAAACCGTCAATCGATTATAACAAACATGTATTACTGAATATTGACATCAATGTGAGAATTCTGTAAATAAAAGTAAAGTTTTCATGAACTTTTATATGTTTTTGTAAAGTTTCAGTATGTATAAACAAGCAAAATAAAGAAGGGCGATCCGGTTTCCGGAAGCGCCCTCTTATATATTTCCCCAAAGCTTAGAATTGATTATTTTTATATCCATAATGGGGTTATTGGTTTAGTTACCAGTCAGTTGACTTTTTTCTACCTTCCAGAATTATTCAAGCATGTTTTTGTAAGAATAGAATAGAATCGAAAAAAGACCAATTTGCTGAAGAGAGTGATATAGATGGAAGAAATTACCTTTAAAGCATGTGCAATCACTAATGAAATCGATTTGAACAAAATCGCCATTCATTGCGGCATCCCCAAAAAATTCACCTGGGAAGAGCCTTTAATTCTTAAAGGCGATATTCTACGTTCCATCCTTTATAAAAATGTGGACGAATCGCAGCAGGTGCTGGTTTTTTCCTTTGGCAGCATCGTCTTCATCAATTACTCACATGAGGATGAGATCAAGGCATTTTCCTCCTTTATCCAATCATTCGAGCCGGACATTGATCTCGTCAATGTAGATAGATATACGGATGATTACAGCCTTCACTTCTGTGAAACTGAAAACATCAATTTGACAGACGAATATGTAGTTGTTCCTAAATATGAATTTTTCTACCCTGAATTAATATCCACCATTCTCGCAAAATCGGTGGCTCTTGAAAAGACTGAGGAACAACTAGGAAAAATCCACGACAAGCTTGAAGCCATGATTGACCGACTGGAAAAAGGCAAGCTCAGAATCGGTAACAAGGAACTAGCGAGGACGACGGCAAAAATCGTACGTCACGAGTACAATACCCTGGCATATATCATGATTCTGGATAAACCTGATATTACATGGACAAGCAGCATTGCCGGCGAATTTTATGACAGAATGCTTGAATTTTTTGAATTGAATGATCGGTATAAAATCCTGAAAAGTAAAACCGAAATTTTATATAACATTATGGATGGGTTTTCTAACATCAGCCATTCGATCAGGGGACTATTCGTTGAATGGATCATTGTAATTCTCATTGTCTTTGAGATCATTCTGACTATTCTGGAAATTGTAGGATGGATTCCATGAATTCTTAATCATATCGTAAGGAATACCTTCCAAAAAAATAAGCATCGTTTTGATGCTTATTTTGCGTTTAACCACTTCATCATATTTAAGCTGACTGTATACTGTCGTTTAATTACACGCTTTTTCCTTTCGGGTCGAAGCATTCCGGAAGTTATCTATATTCCCCTTAATCCAGAGCAAAGTGGAAAATGTATTCCTCCCCTTCTTCCCCATTAAATCTGTATCCTTTGTCAATGAATCCAGCTTTTTTATATAAATTTATCGCTGGGACATTCGAATGATGCACCGTTAGAATAATCTCATCTTTATCTGGATGACTTAGTTTGATCATATCAGGCAACACTTTTAACGTCTTAAAAGCTAGCCCTTTTTTTTGATGCTGCAAATCCAAGGAGAATGATTTAAGAAGAATTGCATTCTCATTACTTGTATATTGATTTCCCGCTTTATCCGCATATAAGGCAAAACAACCAATCCAATCCTTATCTAAATAAATGACCATGGGGAGGTTATATTTATCCTTCCTGAAGTCTTCGATAACTTTTAAAGGTAAAGAAGTATAGATTGCTTGTTCTATAGGTAAACAATAATTGCTCAGCGCCTCATGGTCAGTTTCCATAAAAGGTCTAATAATTAATCCAGCCATCATACTTGCACCCCATTTTCACATTTCTGATAAAGCCATATTAACAGAAACTAAGGTTTTACACTCCACTGTAAAGTAATTTTCAAGAAAATTCATTCACAAAAAAGGAATGGTTTTGTTTACCATTCCTTCAGACTGTAAACAGACTCAATGTAAAAATCAAGTTTGCCTGCATTTTTTATTTGAATGGTTCAGTTGATTTCAGAGATTCACTCCCTTTCCGCCGACTGACTGCCAAGCCTCCTCGGCACACAAGCGCCTGCGGGGTCTCGGCTAGCCAGTTATTTGGCAGGAGTGTCGCAAATCTCTTCAATCCAATGAGGCTTACAGTAAAAAACATCAATGATCATCTAGTCTTGTTTGAATATTATGGTTCTGGATGAGCTATTCCAAATCCACTTTTGTCACAAACTGAAGGAGTTTCCAATCCTATTTTCTTCTGTTTTTGAACTCATGATGTTAAATCATTTAGACGCTGATAATTCGCTTTCGGTTACCCATTTATGGTTCTTCACTTTTTCTCTACCCGTAGTCGGTGTGAAATCGACCATATAAACAGTCGTTTTTTCGGCAGATTCAACTTCAGCGACTGCCCCGTTCATCCCTTCCATATGAGAAGCATTTACTGTGACCTCCGCTCCGGGTTCATACGTCACTTCACCTGCATCTTTGATTTCTTCGTGAATGATCCATTTATGATTTTCCACTTTTTCTCCGCCGGTTGCAGGCGTATACGAAATTGCATAAGCAGTCGTATCAAAGGCACCCACTATTGTTGCTTCCGCCCCTTTCATGCTTTCCATATGACCTGATTCGATAATCGCTTGACTTCCAACTTCATAATTTGGATTTTCTGCCGCTTTTAATCCCTCCGGAACATCACCCGAGCTAGAATGGTTCATGTCCATTTCACTATGTTCCTTATGTTCATTTTCTTCCTTCTCTTCGTTGCTTTTATCATCGCTGTTGGAACATGCTCCAAGGACTAAAAACAGGGCTGCAAATAGGGATAAGATGGTAGGCAATTTTGTTCTTTTTTTCATATTGAATAAAACCTCCTTTATGATTACACCCATCTTACCAATTAAATATGCAGAAAATATGGAGTACACTCGTGACTGAATTTAACCTGATGGCGTTCTGGATAAAAGTGAAAAGCCATCGAGCATGGTTTAACGAGGAAAAAGAATGGTTTATTGATAGTGGTTATTTGAGGTATTCAATCCTGCCGGGTACTTGGAAATCAAGCAAGAAGGACTTGGTCAAAAGTCCTTCCTCTGTCTAGTCTTCCAAAGTTGATTGTTCGATTTTTTGCATGATATGTGAAAGGTTCATGGAGGCATGTTTTTTATAATCCCTGCCTATGGATTTGAATAACCCTTTTGCTATATCTATTAACATGATTTTCGTATGTCCATCCGAAATAATGGACTTATTAGGGAAACTTGATTCAGCATGTGCACCGCCAATCTTATTAGCTGTTTCCTTAATAAAATCAATGACTTTAATTTCCTGGGTTTTTCCTTCGATATCGATTTTATAGATAATTTGATTTCTCCAAAGCTTTAGCTCAATCCTTTGTTTAGTATAATCGAAGAGTTCTTCCGATATATGATCATGATCATTGCTCATTTGATTGGAGTCTTTAATGGGATACAATTTCGGGTTAGGATTGATTTTCTTTATTAAGGATTGATCAATTGTGACCTTTTCCCGTTTTATTCGCGTATTTTTCGTTTCACATAGAATCAGCCTTAACTGTCCGGCAATTATATTGTTGAATTCTAGTAATCCAAAGAATTCAACAAACATTACACTATATTCCAAAATGGTGATGGCTTCATCGAATTTTCGTTTAGCAGCTGCATTCGACCTAGTAAAAACCAATCGGTTCTTCTTCTCCATATCCTTCTCACCCCACTGAATTCGAATCTATTGAATAAATAGTAAAACATCCATAATGGATGTTTCAGATTGTAGCAAATTCGTAGAAAGCCGGTTTGCCTACAGTTTTCATGTGTTCTCAGAAATTCGCTCTCTTTCCGCCAAAAAGCATTCAGCGGGTTCTCGATTTGCCAGCTATTCGGCAGGATTTTCGCAAATTTCTTCATTATAGTAATAGTTTTCTATGTCTTGCATATCAATGACATCCCATGGAATGATCATACAATTCATAAATAAACTGTCAAGAATGGACAATCTTTCGATAAGGATGCCTTTGATATTCAGATCTTTTTCCACTATCTATCGAAGTGCTGTTTCAGTAACTCTTTAAATCGTGCTCCATCTATTTCTTCTTTCGTCACTTTTCCATTTTCCCACTGTGTAAAGGAAGTATCGGTTAAAGTGATGTTCCCGCTGTTTGTCAAACGGGTGATTAATGGATGCTTATTGAATGGTGATTGGGGATTTTCCCTGATGATCGTTTGGACCTCATTAAGTTCCTCTACATTTCCCACGGGTTGTGAAGAATCGAAAGCATAGCCTATTCTCCAATCGCGATCTTTATGTTTCAGTTTTAATTCAAGGATATGATCTCCATGGTCGGTACTTTCTTTTTTTATCCTGAATTCGCCATTTCGGGAAACGACCGTTTCTCCGTTCAACGGAACTGGTTTTAATGGCAGATTCCCGCCAAAACCCGTATCGATCAAATAGGTTTGGCCCTCATGCTTCAATAGAATGGTGACATGTGTCCTTCCTATGGTCATCCACCCCTGATTATAGATGACACCACGAACCAAAGATACATCAAAGTCATTTTCCATAAGGAAAAAATAAAGGGCTGAATTCAATTCATAGCATAATCCCCCCTCATTCCTCACGAGGACTTTGTTCACGATATTCGCTTTATCGATATCACTCAGATGGGATGCCATGATTGATAAGTTTTCAAAAGGAATGGTTTTCGCTGTCTTATCCAGAATTTCGTCTAATTTCTCAAATGTCAGTTTCACATCTTCCTGGAGCCCTATTCTTTTCCTGAATAATGCATTCAGTTCATTCATTAAGATTCCCCCTTAGACAGATACCGGCGAAGCGTATCTTGACTTTGTATATATTCATTATACTTTGTCCATATTTCTTCCTTCAATCAATCTGCCATCAGCTCCACCTTTTCCTCATCACCTGAAAAGAGGTCGCCCAATCAAGTCTTAATCCTGGGCAACCTCCCCCATTCATGCACCGAGGCAGTTTTTCTTTAATCATTCATTAATCTGTAAGATGATTTTACCTACATTCTTATTGGCTTCCATATGTTCATGCGCTCTTTGTACCTCTTCAAAAGGGAAGACATGGTCCACGATTGCCTTGATTTCATTTTTGCGGAACAACGGCATTGCCTTTTTAACGAATTCTTCCGTTAACTCTTTTTTATATTCATCACTCCGAGGAGTTAGTAGAGTGCCTTTTAATTGAACTCTTTTTAAGAGAAGTTCCATCAGGTTCACCTTCTCGACTACAGTTCCGCCTAGAATGCCTATCAATACCCATCGTCCATCAGTTTTTATGCTTTTAAGGTTTTTCTCCCAGTAAGAAGCACCGATGAAATCCAGGATAACATCCACTCCTTGATTATTTGTAGCTTTCAGGATTTCCTCATCAAAAGATTGTTCTTTATAGTTGATACAGATATCCGCTCCTAGTGAGTGACAGAAATCCAATTTTTCCTTTGAGCCGGCTGTAGTGATGATTTTCGCTTTTGTCAGTTTTTTTGCCAGTTGGATAGCTGCAGTGCCTACACCGCTTCCGCCAGCATGAATCAATACCGTTTCTTGATCCGTCAATTCACCTAACCAAAACAAGGTTTGGTACGCAGTCAAGAATACCTCAGGTATCGCTGCCGCTTCTTCAAATGACAGGTTATCCGGAATCTTCATTGCACGATCAGCCGGCATCAAGGCATATTGAGCATAACCGCCGCCGTTTACTAGGCCCATCACCCTCGTCCCCGTTTGTATATTTGCACCTTCCCCTGTTTCCACCACTTCCCCAGAAACTTCAATCCCCAATATTGGATTGGCCATATAACCGGATTTTCCTTCCCGGGAAACAATATCCGTTCTATTTATCGCAGAGGCTTTAACCTTTATTAATATTTCCCCTTTACCGGGCACGGGCTTTGAAAAATCTTTTAATAGTAATTGTTCTGCACCACCCGGTTCTTTAACCACTACTGCTTTCATTTGCCCCACTCCTTACCATTAAATTAGTGACCATCCTTTTAAAATGGTTTGTTTTGAAGATGGAAACTATCCTACTCCAAAAAATATCCACAAGCAAATAATTAGGTTTTGGAAACAAGATAGAATAAAAAAAGCCGATGTCCCCTTCAGGGCCATCGAGCTTTTTTTGAAAAGTTTATATTACCTTTTATTAAACGATTGACTTCTATCCAGGTCATGATGCAATTGTGCTGCCGGAACCTTAGGGTTAGGAATCTGTCCTTTTGCAACTGGTTCAGCTACATAAACAAAATCTCCCGTACCATCTGGGGCGCTTCCTGTTGCCCACAGGCCGTCTGCCGATTCATTACCTTCCGACAAGTTCCAGAATTCGTACGCTTCCGGTTGAGATTCCATTTCCGCTTCCGGTGGGAATGATGCGGGAACAACCACGCCATTTTTTTCTTCAAGTTCTGCAATGGCCGCCATCCATTGATATTGGTGGTAACGATCACGGGCTAACATTTTACGGAAGGTAGCACGTACCCCTTCATCTTTGGTCATATGATATAAACGGGCCACTTGAAGGCGTCCTTGGCTTTCAGCATGCAGATTGGATCGCATGTCCGCTAATAAATTTCCGCTGGCTACGATATAAGATCCGTTCCAAGGCACCCCATTCGAGTTGGTTGGCAGTCCGCCAAGACCGCTTACGAGCAAATGCTGGGGATTGATACCACCCATGATCGCTGCTGTAGCAGGATCTTTTGCGGCTTCTGCTTGATCTTCCGGAGAAGCGCCATCAAGCAATTGACTAATGAGTGAACAAAGCATCTCTACATGTCCAATTTCCTCTGTACCGATATCCATCAGCATATCTTTGTATTTTTCTTCACCACGACAGTTAAATCCCTGAAAAAGATATTGCATCATGACAGTCATTTCCCCAAACTGTCCACCTAACACTTCCTGAATTTGACGGGCAAGCATCGGATCTGGTCGATCTACCTTAACTTCAAATTGCAATTCTTTTTGATGGCGAAACATATTAACTCCTCCTTTTTTTATATGATGTACGGTTTTTTATTACCCGCCTGTACATGCTTAAAACCATAATTCAGTTATAATGAACAATAATTAGAAGAAATTTACATACCGTTAACATTGATGACTGAACTAAAAAGCCAAGGATTTCTTTGTGCTATGAATCCCTCAATAAATAAGATATATAAAAGGTCCATTTACCTGTCTATAACTTTAAAATACAGGGTAAAGTAGAAAGAACCATATATAGGAAAAAGGAGGATGGAAAATGGATTTCAAGCCTCGAAATCAAAGACATCAATCCATTTCAGAATTACGTTATACTTATTCCGCTCGTAACCTATGGTCCGGTTTTCTATTCGGGATCGGATTGGTTGCATTCATCGATGAAGCCATCTTTCATCAACTATTACATTGGCACCATTTCTATGACAAGTCCACAACCAGTATCGGGCTTGTCTCGGATGGTTTATTTCATGCTCTAAGCTGGTTCGCAACGGTCGGGTCGTTATTCATGTTCGCTGACCTTCGCCGTCGAAAGGGATTATGGCTGAAAAGGTGGATAGGGGGAGTTTTGCTCGGGGCAGGTTCTTTCCAGTTATATGACGGAATCATCCAGCACAAGCTCATGCGCCTCCATCAAATCCGTTACAATGTCGATATTTTCCCATACGACTTGACTTGGAACATTGCTGCCACAATCATGATCTTGATCGGCATTACCCTCGTCATTCAAACAAGGCGCAGCTTACTTAAAATGAAAGAAGACGCCAGCAATGCACAGTAATGGACATATTCATGATAATGGAACTGGTTTTGAACCGATTTTATTGATGCTACTCATGCTGGTTATAGTGATTTATATCGCAGCTGTCATCATTTCGAACCGCCGCTATAAAAAATGGCCTTTATACCGTACCTTCTTTTGGATTCTTGGCACTCTCTGTGCAGCCTCTGCAATCATAGGCCCAATAGCCAATCGCGCGCATATGGACTTCACGGCGCATATGGTTGGTCATTTACTGCTTGGAATGATTGCACCCATCCTGCTCGTGCTTGCTGCACCCATTACGCTTGCACTGCGAACACTTGATGTACAATCAGCAAGACGCCTTTCAAAGGTGTTGAAAAGTTGGCCGCTGCGGTTTTTAAGCAATCCAATCACTGCCTCTGCGCTTAATATTGGAGGGCTTTGGATCCTTTATACGACTGGTCTGTACGGGTTGATGCATCAGAATGCCCTTCTGCATGCATTAGTGCATTTTCACGTGTTCATAGCTGGCTATCTATTCACTGCGTCTATGATTTATATGGACCCTGCCCCCCACAGGTTCAGCTTCTTGTTTCTAGCTATCGTATTTACAGTTTCACTGGCCGGCCATGATATCCTTTCTAAATATATTTTTGCCCACCCGCCAAGCGGAGTCACCAAGGTACAAGCGGAAAATGGCGGAATGTTAATGTACTATGCCGGTGATGCGATTGACGTTGCACTTATATGCATCCTTTGCTATCAATGGTTCAAAGCCACCCGGCCCAAGGGGTCACTAGCCTTGTAGGAAGGCGGTTCCATGATTACTTCGGTAAACTCCTGCGTTTCTGTTTAATCGTCCAACATTTAGCTCATACTAATTTTTGATGAAAAATTTTTGGATGGAGCTGAATGAAAAATGGAATATGAAGCGAATAATTCTACTGAAAATGCTCTTCGTGATTATAAAGCTGGAATCGGTGTCTTTACGCATAAAATGCCAGATCTTGCTGAGAAATTCAATTCGTTTACGGAAGAGTGCTTTAAAGAAGGTCAATTGTCCAAGAAAGAAAAACAGCTTATCGCACTAGGAATAAGCTTATATTCACAAGATGAATACTGTATTATCTATCACACAAAAGGATGTCTTGATCAAGGCTGTTCCGAACAAGAAATTCTTGAAGCAATTGGTGTGACCGCGGCATTTGGCGGAGGAGCAACCATGAGCCAGGCTGTTACCCTCGTCCAGGAATGCATTCAGGAAATAAATCAGATGAAACAATGATAAAGAAGGGATAGGAGAATCAGTCCTATCCCTTCTTTATGTTCTTAAAAATGCTTTTAATGACTCATGTTGTTGTTATTTCCTTGTGCGGGGGCATACGAATTCATCATTTGCTGCATATCCTGCTGTGCAAGCTGAGGAACTTGGTAATAATGATGTTTGTTTTGATATATCGAAATCTCATAAGCCATTTCAATGCAGTTCGGAACGGAATCTGCAAATACGCGGCGAACCACCGGATTCGTTATTTCAAGCGCTGCCATCGCCTTCATGGATGCTGCAGACTTAACAGCTGCAAGCATCAAGCCTGAAATGCATTCATCCGTAATTTCCGATACGGATTGCAAAGGTTTCTTTGGCTGAGTCGGTGTCAATCCATATATAAAATCGTTACCTTGATTCATTTTGTAGCTCTGAGTCGGTTTAGAAGGATCCTGGCCCGTTTGGAAGCACTCCAATGAAATATTATATTCATCTTGGATGAACTGATATTGACGATCCAGAATGTCGAGTAATTCCTGATCTTGGACATGCTGACGCAAAAGAGTATACGTGTTTAAAGTACCAATCGCTCCCGACAGCACTTCATGTACATCGAATACTTCGTGACCACCGTGATTCAATTGTGGGGGAATGGCACCCGTTTGCATGTTCTGGTGTACTTGACCTTGTTGATTTTGGTTTTGCATTGTATTTCCCTCCTCATTTTATCAATCAAGCGAACACGTTTAGTATGTTAAACCCCAACCGGATTATTCAGTCTAAACTCTTCCAAGAAGACCAATAAGCTGCTGCACCATTTTTTCTGTATAAAAAAAACCGTGGCGCTTTAAACTATAAACACTTTATATACATGGGAGGATTTCTAATGACACATCAATGCTTCTATTGTAGTGATGTCACGGAAGAAAAAAAAATACATGTCGTAACATTTCAAGTTACTGACACGGATAGAAATGAAATGCTCTGTGATGAATGTTATCAAGAATGGCTGCAAGGAATAAAAGGGTAAGCATTAAAAGCCCTCTAACCTTTCCCAAACATCAACGATGCATGCTTGGATGAATTCAGGGTAACTTAAATGCGTTAATGAATTTCAAGGAGGATGGTTATGGGAATTTTAAGCGGAAATCCGAAAGATGAGCCTATGCATTACGGAGAGGTATTTGGAACATGGGCATTTCTAACCACTACAAAAGGGTTGATTGCCTGTCATCAAACCATGCTTAATCATACTGGCGACAAGGACCTGCATAAATTGCTTGTTGAAGTGATCAATCAAGGAAAACAGGAACATGACCAACTTGAATCGTTATTAAAAGAAAATAACGTAGGACTGCCTCCCTCACCACCTGAAAGGCCTAAAGCTAATTTGGAGGATATTCCCGTCGGGGCACGTCTTCAAGATCCTGAAATCTCCGCTTCAGTATCAATCGATATTAATGCAGGATTAGTTGCTTGCAGCCAAATGATGGGTCAATGCATCCGCGAGGATATTGCACAGATGTTTGCGCAATTCCATACCAACAAAGCTGCATTGGGTGCTGACTTCCTTAGATTGAATAAGGAAAAAGGATGGCTTGTCCCTCCTCCTCTTCATATTAATAAAACAAGTATGTAAATAGTAATGAAAGAGCCCCTTAATCATGTTTTGTGACTGAATGTCCAACATGATTAAGGGAGTCATTCCATAAGGACGATTATGGAATCATTACCATTGCAGACTTTCGATCAAGTGGCACTTTGTACATTGTTGACTATAATCATTTTTCACAAATTCATGGTTACAATTCTCCCGAAAAATGTTCAGCTCCCTTTTCAGCTGCTCCAATTGAGTTTCCAACTGTTTCATTTCAACTTTTATCTGGATTACCCGATTCATCGAATTCTCCCTCTCGTTGGAATCATTGATAGATTTCCCCATCCGTTTTCCTAAATTCATTCGCTTTTTCTTTAAGCCCTTCATCGATTACCGACTCAAAACCCAGACCCTTTTCCTTCGCCAAATCACGGATGTCCTGAGAGATTCTCATGCTGCAGAATTTCGGTCCGCACATTGAACAGAAATGGGCTGTTTTGGCCCCTTCTGCCGGAAGAGTTTCATCGTGATATTCAACCGCCCTTTCAGGATCAAGGGAAAGATTGAATTGATCTCTCCAACGGAATTCGAATCTAGCCTTCGAAAGGGCATCATCCCGTTTTCTTGCCTGCGGATGGCCTTTTGCAAGATCAGCTGCGTGTGCTGCAATTTTATAAGTAATGACCCCTACCCGAACATCCTCTTTATTCGGCAGTCCCAAATGCTCTTTCGGTGTCACATAGCAAAGCATGGCCGTTCCAAACCATCCAATCATGGCAGCACCAATCGCAGAAGTGATATGGTCGTATCCAGGAGCTATATCCGTCGTCAATGGTCCCAGGGTATAGAATGGTGCTTCTTGACAGACTTCCAGCTGCTTATCCATATTTTCTTTAATCAAATGCATCGGTACGTGACCGGGTCCCTCCACCATGACTTGAACGTCGTGCTTCCAAGCAATCTTCGTCAATTCCCCAAGTGTTTCCAATTCCGCAAATTGTGCCTCATCGTTTGCATCTGCAATGGATCCCGGACGGAGACCGTCACCTAATGAGAAAGAAACATCATACGTCTTCATGATTTCACAAATCTCTTCAAAGTGTGTATAGAGAAAACTTTCCTGGTGGTGGGCCAAGCACCATTGTGCCATGATGGAGCCTCCCCGGGAAACAATACCCGTAACTCGCTTTGCTGTCATGGGGATGTATCGCAAAAGTACACCAGCGTGTATGGTGAAGTAATCGACACCTTGCTCAGCCTGCTCGATTAATGTATCCCGGAAAACTTCCCAATTTAAATCTTCCGCGACCCCATTCACTTTTTCCAATGCTTGATATATCGGAACCGTCCCAACCGGCACAGGTGAATTCCTGATAATCCATTCCCGCGTCGTGTGAATATTCTTTCCTGTGGAAAGATCCATTATGTTGTCTGCACCCCATCGTGTGGCCCAAGTCATTTTCTCCACTTCAGCTTCGATCGATGAACTGACAGCTGAATTTCCTATATTCGCATTTATCTTCACGTGAAAATTACGTCCGATGATCATGGGCTCACTTTCAGGATGGTTAATATTTGCCGGAATGATTGCCCGCCCGCTAGCTACCTCTTCCCTTACAAACTCAGGGGCTACATTTTCCCTGATCGAAATGAACTCCATTTCTGGAGTAATGATCCCTTTGCGGGCATAATGGAGCTGGGTTACGTTTTTTCCTTTCACCGCACGCAATGGTTTTCTTTTCAATCCCGGAAAAACTTCGGCATTGGATTGTGACTCCACTTTTCTATATCCGTTATCTTCGGGCTTTATTTCACGCCCTTCATACTCTTCAACATCTTCCCGTTCCAGAACCCAGCTGCGTCTGATCGGGGCAAGGCCTTTATGAATATCAATCGGATATTCTGAATCCGTATAGAAGCCGCTTGTATCATATACACGTAAAGGCGGATTCTCCTCTTCACCGAATGCCCCTGTCGTCGGACTTAGCTCAATTTCACGCATAGGTACTTTAATATCGGGTCTAGATCCCTCAACATACACTTTTTTACTCCCGGCAAAACTGGACATAATTGAAACGTTCATGTCATTTACTGAATTACTCTTCATGATTTCATTTCTCCTTTTTAAGTTCATTTAAAAAGGACAAAATCCAATCCACTTCGCACGAAAAAGCCAGGTCTCATATTTAAGACCCGGCTAACGTTAGTATGACTACAGAAATGACCAATTGAAAGGTCATCGTTTAGTAGATTCTAACTTCCCCACGCTGGTATGAACCAGATCAGGTCCTGAGGGTTAAGAAGCTTAAGCGCTTCTCTCTCAGCCCAACTTTTATTGGACACCCCTAGTCTGAATAATTTAATTGATTACAGGGTAACTATATCTCACCCTTTTCATTCTGTAAATAATTTGAAAGACCTAATATTTTCATTGCAACTCTCCAAAATTTGTTATTTGGAGGAGGACCGCCAATTAATTCCCCAGGCTCTCAAGGATAGGGAAAAGCTCCTCTAAATGCTTGATTTCATAGGTTGGAAGCACTTCATTCCGTTTCTTATCATGGCGATTTATCCAAACCGACTTTATACCTACCCGTGATGCTCCAAGGATATCGGTCATTAAATTATCGCCGACCATCAATACTTCATCCTTATCCAGCTCCATGATTTGCAAAGCATGCTCAAAAATGGAGGCATCCGGTTTACCTCGACCAAATGCGCCTGAAATCACGATTTGGTCGAAATAAGGAACCAGTTCAGGCGTTATTTCAAGTTTGGTATTTTGCAGTTCAGGAGATCCGTTCGTTAGCAATAGCAAGTTGTACTTCCCTTTTAATTCATCCAGAACACGGAATGTTTCTTCATAGATAAATGGCTTTTTGCGTCTTTCGGCCGGGAAACGTTCTGCCAGTTCAAGCCCAAATTCCGGGTCATCGATCCCTAATGCCTTCAAGCCCCTCGTCCACGCTTCTTTCCGATAAGCCGGTGCGATCCCGGCCATCTTCCGGAATTCATCATGATCATCCTGAAAATTCCCCCATAGTCCCTCAAATGGGTTGATTCCGATCATTTGAGTGAATGCATATGTATCGTAAGAAGAATAAAGATCACGCGCTTCCTTCCGCACCGCTTCTTCAAACTCGTCGACATTCAGACCATATTTCTCCTTGGCAACTTCGCATGTGGCCACAAAAGCCTCTTTTACACTTTTCTGATCCCATAGTAATGTATCATCTAAATCAAAAAAAACTGCCTTCAGCAAAATGTCCACCCCTCTTTCCCCAATATTGAATTCGTAAAAATTACACTATTACAATAATAAACCACAACCAATAAAAAAAGAATAACTATTCGGAAAATACATGCCTCTTTCTTCGCAAAATGGCTTACCTTTTCCGGTGGGGAACCATATATTCATTTCCCTTTTCCGCTTTCAAATACATACAATTTTCCATTACTGGCAATCTTGAACTTTGGACCGGTGAACCCCCGTCGGATCAGCTCTTTCCTCATATATACCATGAGGGCGGCATGACTCACGATCAGAACATTCCTTTCCCCCTTTGCAAAGACTTCATCCAATACATTATTGATCCTTTGCTCTGCAATCTTAATTTCCGCCCTTGTCTGCTTGTTGATCACCGAGCAGCAGCGAATCCAGATGGCCCAAAGGATGAACGGCAGCTTAACCCTTCCTCTCAAAGGGGGAGAAGGTATTTCCCGCAGCTCCTCCATCCGATGAACCGTGCCTGGAAAGATGTGTTCCGCTGTCTTGACGGCTCTCGACATATCACTGCAATAACATTCCTGCCATTCCTCCACGCCAAATAAAGTCGTTCCATAAATAATATCCGCTGCATCATAGTCCACAAACCATTGCTTCATATCATCCGCCGTCACAGATTTCCCAGTAGGAAATTCATGTGCCACCTTAAAATGCCGTACCAAACCAATTTTCATATATTCTCCTTTTTATCTTTTAAAATATTCGTTTCTATTTCTTATAAAAGCCCTTAACAATATATTAACCTATGTAAAGCTATATAATAAATGCAAGTTGAAACCATTAAAAGCCTACTGAGCTCCCCTTGTGCATGGTTAAAGGTTCTCACAGATTGTGTCACTGCAAGCATTTAATTATCATAAGGAAAAATATCATGGCCATATGTAAAAAAGAGAAAGCATATCGCCTTCTCCTTTCGTTTAATCTATGAATTGGAGTTCTGTTACCGTACATCTTTTCCTGAATTTATATTTCCCGCTCAAATCACTGAATTGATAATCATTTAGGGATTTACCCAGTTGTTCCTTTAGTTTATCCGCCGTGATGGATTCCTCAACTGTCTCTTTCCAATTTTCATTTCCCATTATCTCTTCGAACGGAATGGTAGTCAGGACTTCATCATATATCTGGATGCTTTGATCGATGCCGAAGCTGCCATAGATACTGCCATTTTCATCGGCAAAGATATGCTCCGATTCCAATTCTTCCACCAATACTTCCAGATAACCCTTTGACTTAACAGGCTTGATGGCAATCTCCGCTTCTGCCTTTACAGGTCCCAATCTCTTATCGATGATCTCTATCGTCAATTTAACGTGAACGGGCGGATAACCAAACCCTTCACAAAGTTCTGCTGCCGAGTTATATACCATCTGAACATCCTCCTTTTGTCACTATCATTATATAATATAAATACTCCATTCCCTTACCAAAAACCCTTAATCAAGATCACTCGGCAATGCATCTCTCCTTCATCATCGGAAGGGTCAATCGTCACATTCCCGGAATCCCCTTTAAAAGCATCATAGTAAAAAAAACAGTGTACCCCCGATTTCCTCAGTTCACGGGTAGGATGAGCATTTATCCCGCGTCATTTATACGTTTATCGATCATGCACCATACACTTTTATCTATTTACGAACTCAACTAAAAAATCCAATGCAGCTCAGGGGCATTGGATTTTTATAGCTACACATTATGGCTTTAGCACCACTTTAATACATTCATCTTCATGATCGTTAAAGATTTGATAAGCCTCACTCGCTTTTTCGAGAGGGACTTTATGGGATATGATTTCCGTAGGGTCGATCTCTCCAGCCGTGATTTTATCAAAAAGTTTGGGCATGTAGTGAATGACCGGTGCTTGTCCCATTTTCAGGTTAATGTTCCGCTCAAATAAATTGCCTAATGGGAACATATTATATTTCGATCCGTATACGCCAGTCAATTGGATCGTGCCGAATTTACGTACGGCGTTAAGGGCAATCTCGATTGCCCTTAACGTTCCACCCTGAAGTTTCAGCTTTTGCTCAATCGCCTCTATCGTCGATTTCTTCCCATCCATTCCCACACAATCTATGACCACATCGGCCCCGCCTGAAGTGATTTCCTTAATGTAGCTGCCCATATCGTTATATTCATCGAAGTTATACGCCTCTACCTTATTCATCTGTTTAGCCTTTTTGAGTCTATAAGGTAGATTGTCGATGGCAATGACCCTTTTTGCTCCTTTCATCCAAGCGAACTTCTGAGCCATCAAGCCAATCGGCCCACAGCCCAATACCGCTACCGTATCATCTTTATTGATGCCAGCGTTCTCTACACTCCAATATGCGGTTGGCAGCACATCGGACATGAACAAAAGTGACTCATCTTCTAGTTCGCATGACTCCGGGATGACAAACGGCATGAAGTTTCCATATGGCACCCTTAAATATTCTGCCTGCCCGCCTGGATAGTTCCCATATCGTTCAGTAAAACCAAAGTACCCGCCTGTATCCACCGCTTCATTAGGGTTGGAATTATCACATTGACTCTCCATATCATGTTCACAATAATAACAGTGCCCGCAAGAAATGTTGAAAGGCAGGACAACCCTGTCCCCTTTTTTCACCTTTGTCACTTCCGGACCCACTTCTTCGATGATGCCCATCGGTTCATGGCCAATGACATAATCTTTATGCGTCGGCAAAGCACCCTGGTATATATGGAGGTCGGACCCGCATATAGCTGTTGAAGTCACTCGGACGATGATATCATCCTTTTGCTGAAGTTTCGGATCTTCAACTTGTTTTACTTGTATATCTTTTGCTCCTTGAAAAGTTACAGCCTTCATAATCAACCTCCTAAAATTTTCTTGTTTTATTTTATATACCCGTCCGAAAGACTACTAAGCCTATGGACATCTAATTTCCCCAAGAATTAATCGCCCATTATGCTGCACCTGGATGACAAAAAAAAGCCCCGGAAACCGGAACTCACATTTGAAACCATTTATTTAGTAACTTTATTTCCATTATCTTTGTGCTTATACTCACTTAGTACCTCGTTGAACACATCGGGATAATTCGTAAACAGCCCCGTTGCACCCCATTCAAGCGCCTTTTTCATATCGGCTCTTTCATTTACTGTATATGGATGGAATTGGAGGTCATGGTTTCGAACCATCTTCACATATTGTCCGTCAACTTTACTGAAGTTCGGGCCTACGCCAACTGCATATTCCTTTATGGATTCCAATTCTTCATCGGAAATGGTTGCTTGGGTCTTGTAAGAAAAAAGTTGCACAAGAGGTAACTTTGGATTCAAGTCATGAACCTTCATAAGGCTTTCTTTACTGAACGATTGTATTAATACATTCTTTGTACGGCCCTTCGAATCCACCATTTTATATTCTTCCAGAACCTGCAGAAGTTCTTCTTCCATTCCTGGATACACATCAGGGGACTTTGTTTCGATATAGTAATTGGCCTTCTTTCCAAACTTCTTAAAGACTTCTTCAAGAGTAGGAACCTTTAACCCTTCATATCCCTCTTTTGCCAATTGTGGATATTTTTCATTGAACCAAGTACCTGCGTCCAGTTTCTTGATTTCTGCCAGCGTTAAATCCTTCACAAGGCCAGTACCATTCGTTGTACGATCCACTTTTTCATCATGCATTGCTACCAATCTACCATCCTTGGTCATTTGAAGATCGATTTCTATGTAGTCGCCTTTCATTTGTTCTCCCATTTGATAAGCGGGAATGGTATGTTCAGGTGCATAACCAGAAGCTCCCCTATGTGCGACATTCACAATTTTCTTCTCATAAATAGATGAATTGGAATGATTTCCATTTGCAGCTGAGGCCCCCATTGAAGTAGCCTGCAATATAAAGGCCGCACTCATCATACAAAAACCGAATTTCTTTAGATTCGTTTTCATTTCCCTCTCTCCCTCCTATTATTACCATTATTTTAAAAGGGGAATGTGAATCTACAGCGAATATAATGTAAAGAAATAATATAGTAGTTAAAATGGTTAAAATAACCTATCAAAAACAGGGCATTCATGCAGTTCGTTCTACCCAACCAAAAAGTTGAATTAACTTTCCATAATATAGATAGAAAGGTTATCGATGACAAAATCTATCTTTTTCTGATTTACAAAAAACTAGTATCATATTACTATTAAGCAAACAGAATATTAATACTAAGGGGAATTATGTTAAAAAATTATCAATATTATCAAAACAAACACCGATTTATACTGAAGGCTTTCATGGCAATGATATCCTTTTTACTATTAGTTGGGATTTCTGTATCACCTATAAGTTGGAAAGATAATCCCTACGAGATGACATTGCAGGTCATTTTAATATCGGGGATGATAATTTCTCTGTTATTTTTCTTAAAAACAGAAGTCAATTTTTATAAAACCCTTTTCATTTTCTTAATTACTGTTTATTTTTATAGCAAATTTTGGATATTCCCGGATACTGCCATCATGCTGGCCTTATTTGCTATAGCACCCTTGTTTCCCATTTTTCTCTTTGATAAAATCGGTTTTTATATTGTGGCCACTTTAAATATCATATTAGGTCCCGCTTCCATCTTGATCATTTCAAAAACGGATCTTCAACACACTTATGAATATGTCGCTTTGGATAGTTTCGGCAACACGCTTAATTTCTTCGCTATACAAATCATATTGGTATTCGTATTCATAGGAACCAATAATAGGATGGAATCCAATAATGCATTTCATAAGGAAATACAGCAGGCCAAGCAATTGAACTCAGTCGGACAGCTAGCTGCCACCATTGCACATGAAATACGTAATCCGATTACAGTCGTTAAAGGGTTTGCCCAGCTATTAGATCAAGAGAAGGAACTGAATGAAACGGAAAAATTTTATGTACAGACCATGCTTACGGAACTTGAATATACACAAGTGATTATCAATGACTATTTGTCTTTAGCAAAACCGCAAACGGATAATGTACAGGTCATTCCTTTAAATGATGAAATCCAAAAGATTTCCGACCTATTAACCAGTTTTGCCAATAACCGCAACATCGGCTTTCTTCTCGATTTCCGTGACGACCTGCACATTAACATGAATCCCATCGAGCTTAAACAGATACTGGTCAATATCATGAAAAATGGTATTGAGTCAATGAACAAACCCGGATTCATCAAGGTGGAAACAGAGCAGGAACGCACTATGGCAAAAATACGAATAACGGATACAGGAATAGGCCTATCAAAAGAACAGCTTGAAATACTCGGCACCCCATTTTACTCGCTTAAAGATAGGGGAACCGGTATCGGTCTGACCGTTTGTTATTCCATCGTTCAAAAATACAAAGGGAAAATCGTGGTACAGAGCGAAGTGAACAAAGGAACATCGTTCACCATTTATTTGCCCTTATATAAAGAAATAGATTAAACATACATACCTAATAAGAAAAAGGATGATCACCCATCACCGGGCGGTCATCCTTTTTCAATTAGGCTTTAAAACTATCTTGCCATTTCAACAAATGATTTTCTAAAAAGCGGACAAATGAGTCGGAGATTTTACCAGCGAGGGCAAAAATGATGATGCCTACGAATACGACGTCCGTTTGCATGAATGAACGGGCATCCTGGATCATGAAGCCCACCCCTCTATCCGCACCGAGCAATTCAGCGACGACCAGGCACATCCAAGCCGCACTTAAGGCTAAACGGATACCAAGTAATATGTTAGGCAATGCTGCCGGAATCATGAGCTTCGTTATTTGTTCCCGACGGCTAAACTCCAAGATTAGGGCAACATCGTAGAGTTTTTTATCCACATTCCGAAGACCCAAAAAAGTTTGTAGATATAGAGGAAAAAAAGCACCTAAAGCAATAAGCAGCACTTTGGATAGTTCACCAAACCCGAACCACATAATGAATAAAGGCGTAATCGCGAGTAAAGGAACCGTTCGTAACATTTGAATGCTTGGGTTAAGATACTCTTCGGATTTTTTTTGCATCCCAACGATGACCCCTAGCAATAAGCCTAAAAATCCACCTAAGGCAAAGCCAAGAAAAGCCCGCGTTAAACTGATTTGTAAATGCATGCCCATTTCCCCCGACTGGACGAGATCAATGAACGTCATGACGATCAATAAAGGGGATGAGAACAATTGGGCAGGCAGGATGCCAACCGAACCTAATGCTTGCCATGCAATCAACACGACAACGGGAAGGACCGAACCCCGCAATGCCGATTTGGCAAGTTTGGATTGTTTTGTCGTTTCCCTTATGACAAGGTGCTTGTTTTGTGCAACGGTCTGTGTAGACATAATTTTCATCCTTCCTTTTTCAAAAATCCAATTAAATGCTCCAATCTTCCACCTCTACTGGATGATGTTCAAGTTGGGTTAATATGACGGATCTGAATTCCTGGAACGCTTTGCTTGTTCGGGTTCTTGGGTATGGCAAATCAATCGGAACGATAGCTTTAATCCGTCCAGGCTTTGCATCCATGACGACCACCTTCCTCGATAAAAAGATGGATTCATCAATATCATGGGTGACAAGCACCATCGTTGTCTTATTCCTCTCCCATATTTCCAGTAAAGCCTCTTGAAGATGCGTTCGCGTGAATGCATCCAATGCACCGAATGGCTCATCCAGCAATAAAACTTCAGGATTACGCAATAAGGCCCTGGCAATGGCAACACGCTGCGACATTCCTCCGGATAATTGGCGTGGATACGCCTTCTCAAAACCTTTTAGTTTAACAAGTGAAATCAAATCATCCACCCTTTTTCGAATGTCCGGTTTCTTTAATGGAAGGTTACCTGCAATATTCTTCTCCACGTTTAGCCATGGAAATAAGCGATGCTCCTGAAAAATGAAACCACGGTCTTTAGAAGGTCCGCTAACCGTAAGATCCCCTGCCATGATCGTGCCATCAAAGTCTGAATCAAGTCCTGCGATCAACTTTAATAAAGTGCTTTTCCCGCAGCCGCTCGGACCAATGATGGTTACGAACTCACCATTGTTGACGGTCAGATTTAAATGATCCAAAACATGGACACTTTCATTCTCATTCTTAAATGTTTTGCTTACTTGATTAATTTCTAATGTTGCAACCAATCCCCTCACCCTTTCTCAAATAAAAAAAATAGAGATCCAGCAAAAAGGCACATATTGTCCCTTTGCTGAATCTCTAGTTAACTAGTCGATTCAATATTTCATTTTATATTAACTTATCGATTATTTATAATCAACACCTAATACCAATTTATTTTATCGGATTAATCGTAAAAAAATAATTGACAGATAATTCTAACAGCTGTTAAGATGCATTCATACACAAATCCGCTTCACACTGGAGCCAATTAAATAAAGGTCATGTGAATCAACTGGACTACCGGAGATTCAATGAAGAGTAACCAAGCAAACTCTTCGTTGAATCTCTTTTTTGTCATTAATCTGACTATCCAGATGTGTATAGCTGTAAAAAAGGAGGGAATTCATGAAGGAATATCGTAAACATCTAACCGCAGTACTACTTGCCATCATTAGCATCGCTGTATTGGCAGGCTGTAATTCCGATGCCGGCAAAGCTTCCGGGAAAAGTGATTCACTGAAAGTTCATATTGCCTTAAATGGCAAAATGGGACCATTGGTCATTGCAAAGGAAAAGGGATTGTTCAACGAAGAGTTTTCTAAACTGGATACCCAAATAGAGTGGAGTGAATTCCAGAGTGGTCCCCCGCTTTTGGAATCCCTTGCTTCCAATCGGGTTGATCTGTCTTTTTTAGGGGATGGTGCACTGATTGCCGGCATTGATAAGAATCTGCCATTCGAAGTGATTGCCCAAACAGGCCGGGGTGAGTCATCTGTTCGGATTCTGGCTCAAGCGAAAGGTAACATAAAGCAGATTGAAGACTTAAAGGGGAAAACGGTCGGTGTTGCTTCGGGGACAACGGGGCATGTGTATTTAATCAAGGCGTTGAAAGCCCATGGTTTAACGACTGATGACATTAAACTCATCAATTTGCAACCAGATGATGCTCAAGCGGCTTTTGAAACCAAAAAATTGGACGCCTGGGCAATATGGAACCCCTATTACCTTAATAATATTGAAAAAGGGAATGCTGTCGCACTTAAAGTAAAAGGAAAAATATTAGCTCCTGGTGCAATCATTGCACGTAACGGCTTTGCCGAAGAGCATCCTGAAATTGTCGAGGCCTATTTAAAGGTTTATAAAAAAGCTGCCGATTGGCAAATTGAGAATCCAGATGAAGTATCTGAAATTTATTCCAAAGAAACTAAATTGCCTGTGAGCACGGTAAAGACAATAATAACGGCCGAAGAACCAAATATCTTCTTTACCGAAGATGCCATCAAAGCACAACAAGAATCCATCGATACTTTAGCTGGTGTGGGCTATATCAAGAAATCATTTAATTTTAAAAATCACATCAACAATGAATACATTGATGATGCCTTTAAAAAATAAAAAACTAACCTTACAGGAGGAGATTGATTATGACGGAAACTAAAACACAACAATTGAAAGTGGTACCGGTAGCAGGAAGGATTGGAGCGGAAATTCAAGGAGTGCAATTAAGCGGGGACTTGGATTTAACTATTTTCAATGAAATCAAACAAGCGTTAAACGATCATAAAGTCATATTCTTCAAAGGTCAAAATCATTTGGACGATGCCAGCCAAGAAGCATTTGCCAAACTATTGGGTGAGCCTTATGCACATCCTACAGTACCGGTCAAAGACAATACTAACTATATTTTCGAGCTTGACTCCGAACGCGGTGCTAAAGCAAACCATTGGCACACTGATGTCACTTTCGTTCCAGAGGTTCCTAAATACTCTGTTTTAAGAGGGGTAACCATCCCTGATGTCGGCGGAGATACAGTTTGGGCCAATACGAATGAAGCATATGAGGACCTGCCGGATGGATTGAAGAAATTAGCGGACGGACTATGGGCAATCCATACAAATGAATATGATTATGCTCAATTCAAACCAGCCGAAAACATTGATGATGAGGTTAAAAAGAAGTATCGTGATATATTCGAATCGACCATTTATAAAACAAGGCACCCAGTCGTTCACGTACACGCCGAAACCGGAAAAAGGCATTTGTTATTAGGTGGCTTTGCTGGTAGAGTGGAAGGCTATACAACAAGTGAATCCGAAAGATTATTAAGCATCTTCGATTCATACGTCACGCGCTTAGAAAATACCGTGCGTTGGCAATGGAGTGAAGGCGACGTGGCCATTTGGGATAACCTAGCCACGCAGCATTACGCTATTGCCGATTACGGGGACCAGCACCGCGTCGTTCGCAGGGTCACAGTAGGAAAAGACGTTCCCGTAAACAAGGAGAACGAGTCCAGCAGACTAATTATTAAGAAATAAAACTCCTGTATCGAAGGTAAGCTTCCATTACTTGACTGCCCCATAAGCGAATGAAAACATTCAAACGGCCTTATTGCAGGAAGTTTGAGTGTTTTCTTTATTGAGCAGGACTAGCCAACTCGCCCTTTGGTCTTTTCAGTACCTTCCCCTCACTTAAAATTAACTTCAATGAATTCAACCTCTTCTGCCCGACTTAATGTTCCATGGGCTTTTCCAACGGTGCCTTCTTTGTCTTCCCAAAAGAAGTTATGGTCCTGAACGATCGTGCTAAAATCAAAGTCTCGCCACCGGGCAGCAATGGACAGCAATCGATCTCTATGCTGAAAATCACTTGAATCCACTATTTTATAAACTTCTTCTATAATCTTAGGGGACATCGGTATAGCTCCCCATTTATCTTGCGAGCGAACCTTTTGATGAGTCATTTTATGCATGACGTCCATGACTTCCATTTCGGTTGAGCCTTCATCAAGTCCTGCTTCAAATTCAATCCCATCATATATCGCTGTTTTCGCTTCAAGTTCCGCAGCTTTAGCTTTCGCTTCCCTTTGGGCTTCGATTTTTTCATCTTCTCTTTCTCTTTCAATTTGTTCTTTGGCTTCCCTGGCTTCCATTACCAGTTGAGCTTTTTCGTACTCATTGGAGTTCTCCATGATTTTAAAGGAAGCAACCCCCACCCCGAATAATGCAACAGCAGAGATTCCACTAATAAGTAAAACCTTTTGCGTTTTCTTCATAAAAACTTCCTCCAAGATTGATAATGTCAGATACTATTTATTTTAACATATTGAATGGATGGACTATCCAGAAAAGGAACACATCCCCCCTCATCCCTTCAATAAAAATTACATAGTTTCAGGTATCGATAATTACCCAACATCCCATTCTATTTTTTCAAGAAGTTTCATTCGTCACTTATTGCATACTGGATGTCACATATAATGCAGCAACAGTAGACAAGAAAAATTGATAATACCGAGTGCCGGGCATTGTTAAGCTGAGGTAGTGGATTGGAATAGTATTTGGAACAAGGTATGGTGTAAAAGGTAAAAAAAGAAACTGCCAATCTAATATCGGCAGTTTCTTTTCGTTTTCGTACAGCCGGCGTCTTTATCAGAATTAATTATCCTGAACGATTATTTCATCGATTATACCGTAATCCTTCGCCTCATTTGCACTTAAGAAGTAATCGCGATCTGTGTCCTTCGCCACCTTTTCGATAGGCTGACCGGTCCTTTCGGAGATGATTTGATTGATATGATCCTTTAGCTTCAAAATCCTTCGGGCAGAAATTTCGATTTCCGTTGCTTGCCCCCTCGCCCCACCAAGCGGTTGATGAAGCATGATTTCACTATTTGGCAAAGCGCACCTTTTCCCTTTCGTACCCGCCAATAAAAGCATGGCACCGAATGATGCGGCCATCCCCGTACATACAGTCCGGATATCAGGCTTAATATATTGCATCGTATCATAAATGGCGAAACCGGCACTGGTCGATCCCCCCGGACTGTTTATGAAGATGGTAATTTCTTTATCAGGTGCATCTGCTGCCAAGAATAACAATTGGGCTACCACACTATTGGCTAAATGATCGGTGATTTCTTCCCCAATCATGATGATACGGTCTTTTAGAAGTCTGGAATAAATATCGTACGAGCGCTCACCTTTGCTGGATTGCTCAATTACATATGGAATGGTGGTCATATCTCTTCTTCCTCCTAACAATAATATTGGCTATGCAGCCATTGAGAGTGTGTTTGAAGGAGTGAAGCTTGATTTGGAAAGATTCGAACGATTCATCAGTTTAGGAATCATCGACTCACTGTTCAGGGATTTGAAAGATGGGATGCTTCTAATGAGGATATCCGGATTTTGGGCTTTTAAAGCCTGTGTCATCAGGGAGATGAGCCGCTGCTCCTCCTCATCCTGCCAATCTTCCACGCAAGACAACCTACGATCTTCAACGTCATTCTCAAAACGCTTCTTCACACGGTTCAAGATTGCCTTTACAGCCGTTTCCGTGGTGTTCAAGTAATCTGAGATTTCTTTTGACCGGTAGAGGAATCCTTCCTTTAATATGAACACTACAGCTTGTTTCGGGGTAAGGGATTTTATTATATATTCAACCGTTTCAAAGACATTTCCCCCAACTGCCCCCAGTTGTTCGGTATCCAACAGATCGTCTAAAGATTCTTTTTTCCTTTTTCGTATCGTATCAATCCAGGAATGTCGGGCTATCGTCTTCAATAAAGCTGTTGTTATCACCGTTTTCTTCCCATAGCCCTGCATTGCCTTCAATATCGTTTCCTGAGCCAAATCATCCCCATCCCAATTATTTTGGGTCAGGAATCGGCAAAACCGAATCAATTCAGGATAAACTTCACGCAAAATTGCACCGTTATCCTTTTCTTCAGCAATATCTTCCCTCAACTTATTTATCATTTTTCTCACTCCTTCAACACCCTCTATCCTCTAAACGTTTCAGAAAGAGAAAAAGATATGGGGGTGAAAAATTTTCCTTCATGCTTCATTATATTCTATTCCATTTTTTCCATTGGATTTCCTTTCATACTAAAAACCTGTTTGGTTAGGATCCAAACAGGCTAATATATGGCCTCCCCCGCTGTGTACCCGGTTCGTCACCAATCATTTCAGTGTAGACCTTATTTTCGAAAACAATTATTATTCCCGTGCATTCCGCTCCATTCCAATAAGCCAGACGCTTGGATGTGACGTACCTGATGTCCTTGGTGTGAATCCTGAATTCGATCCGTAGGAACTCTGCTGCTATTCCAAGTGTTCAATGCATTCGACCGTATATTCGCTAGGTTCCATTTCGTTTACTTCCATACCAAACCAACTGGAGGAGCGACTCTCATTAGCGCTATCTTTACAATAGTTCACCATAGAACCTGCTGGAATTTCTTCAGACTCTTGATCGCTCATCTCTTCAAAATTCACCGACCGCTCGTTATGACGCTCGCTGTCTGACTTTTCATTATCCAGGTCTGCGAACATGAACATGCAGTAAAAAACCAAAACCATAATTGCAATGGTAATCAACCTTGACATTATAGGCAGTAATTTTTTCAATATAGCCAAAACTCTCTTCATGGTGGTTTCCCCAATCCTGCTAAAGCATATAAATTCAGAATGAATTAATTCATCTATTAAATATCCATCAATAACACTAGTTTAGAAAAATATTACTATTTTCATTATATCAAGTTCCAGAAGTTTTTTATTGCTTTTATCCAATAAACAACTAAAAATACACCGAACCCTTTATAAAATGGACAGTCCAAAAAATATCAATATCCCCCTCAAATTGACTTCCCTCCTTTTTCAGTGTTACTCTTAAAAGTATACATTCAAAATACTGATTTCATTGGCGTGAATTAAGGGTGATCACTTTTGCCAAAAGAACATTTAATAGACGTGCAACCAATCAGATCATCGGAAAAATTAGATGATATGAAATGGTCATTGAAAAGACATTGCAGCGAGAGAGACTACATATTGTTCTTGTTAGGCATCAATACCGGATTACGGGTGACTGATCTATTATCACTGAAGATAACGGACATTAAAGGAAAGTTTGAGGTCATCATCAAGGAAGGGAAAACAAAAAGGCCAAGAATGATACAGCTTAACAATGTCTGTAATGAATTGGCCTCCTATATAGCCACCATTGATGGTGAATGGCTATTCCCCTCACGCAAGGGCGATAAGCCAATAAGTAAGATACAAGCATACAGGCAGCTTAATAAAGCAGCGGACATGGTGGACATCGAGGGCGTCGGTACACATACCATGCGGAAAACATTCGGTTACTGGCACTATAAACGAAGTAAGAATCTTGCTGAGCTACAAATGATCCTTAACCATTCACATCCTGTAATTACACTTAAGTACATTGGGATTGCTGATGAAGGGACAGAGGACAGCTTAAATGACTTTACACTATGGGAGGACGGAAGAAATGTCATTGACTGAATACAATGCAAAATATGAATCTATCATTCGCAGCAATATTTCCGACAGACAAAAGGCATTGAAGTTAGCTGATCTAATGACCGATATTGAAGGCCAGCTAAAAAATGAAATCGGGGAACATCGAAATAAAGAGGTAAATGCTTTATATAAAAAAGTATCTCTTTTCTCCAACTTGTTATGAAATAGTCCTAAGACCTTGCCCTTATGCAGAGGTCTTTTTTTTTGCCTTGAAAGTAAATGATTTGTTTCCTTAAGGCTTTACACTGAACTCATTTAACATCCGACTGACTCGGTACTGGTTTCAATGTTTACAAATTAAACATACTTAAGGAATACTTTTTCGCCATCATTTCCAAGATTTTTATCCCGGCAACGCTGTTCCCCTTCTCATCCAGCGCTGCACCATAAATTCCAATCCCGCATTTTCCGGGGACGGCCCCCATGATTCCCCCTGACACACCGCTTTTAGCCGGTATGCCAACATTAATGGCAAATTCACCTGATGCGTTATACATGCCGCAGGTAACCATGAATGTCTTGCAAATACGGGCAATGTCCCCGGGGATGATTTGCCTTCCCGTCAGCAAATCTTTCCCATTCATGGCCAGCACACAGCCTATCCTCGCTAAATCCTGACTGTCCATTTCAATGGCACACTGCTTTGAATACAATTCGATTAACTCCTCCACATCCTCATTTATTACATGATGCTGCTTTAAAAAATAGCTTAACGACCTATTCAAGTCTGCTGTATTATATTCTGACCGGGCAACATCTTCATTAAAGCCGATATTCGGATTTTGCGTCAACTCCCGGATAAAATGTAAAATACGTTCAAATCGCTCGGTTACACTGGCACCCTCAATCATGTGGGTCACAGTCAATGCTCCTGCATTGATCATGGGGTTTAACGGTTTGGATGGCTTGTTTGTCTCTAGCTTGGCAATCGAATTAAAAGGATCGCCAGTGGGTTCTTTTCCTACATAGGAAAAAACATAATCCTCCCCTTTTTCCATTAATACAAGAGCAAGTGTCAAAACTTTTGATATGCTTTGCAGGGTCATTTTACCGCTTACATCACCCGCACAATATCCTTTCCCGTCAGGATAGTAAATAGCAACAGACAAATCCCCAGGATTCGCCTTTTCAAGAGCCGGTATATAGTCTGCCACTGTTCCGTTACTCGTATATTTTTTTGCCTCATCAACCAGTTGCTGTAATTCGTCATTGGACCTGCATTGACATCCCATATTGTTCACAATTTTCCGCCCCTTAGAAAATATGTTTTGTGAAGTGTTCCTAGATAGTGTTTTTTTATTTATTGCCATATTTCATCGATATTATTTATATAACTGCGAAGCGGCTACTTTCCTGGTCTTGGTTTTCTTAAACAATAATTCTTTATAGAAATTTTCAAATGCTTCTTATTGATACTAATTAGCCCTTTGTAAGGTACAACCATACTTCCCTAATCTGGTTCTGAATTATTTTCGTCTAGTTTTAAGAAAAGAAAAAAGACCTCACACTATCGTTGAGATCTTGATTTTAATGCTTCGGTGGAATCAAAGGGTTCATCTTTTTTTGTTATGTGTTTATATTCTAAGACATATCATTGGTTAAACATCCAATTCCTCAACTCTTAAACCTTCAATACCCATAATTTTTGAAGCTTCGGTTTCATTCTCAGGGAAAATGAAGCATTGTTTTCATCCGAAGAAGTAGCCAGCCAGACCTTTCCTTGTTTAAAAAAAGACAAATCCTCAGGCAAATTAGGCATTTCCCACTGAAAAAGAGATTTTGCAATCATTTTTATTATTGATGATAACGGGAGTAATGCATCATGCCTCATATGAATTTTCTATCCTCACAATAATGTACTCCTACGCAGATCGTGTTTCAGAATTACTTTGATCTTGAACAACAACATATATAACAAAGGTCAAGCTGTAAGACAGGTGCGCTAACGCCTTGTAAAAAAACAGGGGGAACTTCTCTGTTCTTTAAAGATTTAATTGAAAAAAGAAGGAATTAGAAGCGATAAGACGGAAATATAAAACATACGAATATTATCGCATAAGAAGCTTTCATATGTATTTCACACTTGATGGAAAGTAGGAAAGGTCATGGGAAAATCAAAAAGTTTACAAGAAATCTATAACGCCAACCGTCCAGAAAATAATGAACTTTTCCGGGCGATACAACAGCAGCTACAACTGAAGCATCCAGACAAACGAATGACAGCTACGAGAACCATGCAAATAATTGTGGCTGATAGTGTTTCATCTGGAGAGCTGCGGAATGTGGAAGCCCGCCTTCTGTACAGTTTATAAGGATCTGCTGTTTCATAAACCGTTTAAAAGTTTCGAACACAGAAACGAATTCATCATTGAAAGAATTTCTGAAAAAAATGGCCCATTTGTTGAATAAAGTAAATGGATGAAGTATATAATCCAATTGGTTATGATCGAGCTTGAATCAACATGGTACATATAATTTGGTCCGTTTCGTAAACAAACTTCATTCTTTCGCCTACTTCGTGCGCCCTGTGCAATGATTTTTGCCTTTGGAAAAGTCTCAGATATTTTATTACTCAATTTCAATATATACCTACTTTCAACTGGTGAGTAAAAATGCTCAAAAGATAAAGATTGACAACATTTTTAGAGTGACTCATACTAGTAATGACTCAGGTGACAGAATATTATGAATAGTGGAGGGGTAATTATGAATAAGATTTTCGTTCCTAACGCAATCGCCACTTTAACAAGGCTTTTCTACAGTTCGACTACAACGAATGAGTATTTAGCTATGAGAACCGCTCAATTCTACATTGAAGACCTGAAGTTACTGCAAGACGTGGAGGCTGTTGCCTTGGCGATCGAAAATCAAAATGCTTTCGCATTAATGTCTAAATTCAAATTATTTGATTATAAGGCTGCTGAAAAAATTGAAATCGCACTTTCCGCTTCTGGCTATACGGAAGCAGACTTGAATGCTATGAATATTGAATTCTAAATCATTTATCAAAGTTAACGAAACGAATGGCAGAGTTAATATTCTTTGACCCATTCGTTTTTTCTTTTTAATTGTAAGAACAAACGTTGATAAAATAAACGATATCAGTGCATAAGATTCTATCATCTTTTAAACTCCGATAAGCTGCCAATTGTTTGATTCGGTTTTGTTTGCTCCTTGGTTTCAATTCCCTTCATTCTGGAGTGATTAAAAACCATTGCATAATGCCCCCGCACATTATTTGTACATGTTCTGTAGTGCGTCATGAACACAAAAAAGCTTCAGACAATTAAGTGTGAAGCTTGATGTAATAGCGATTCTTCGCTATTGGTGATACCGGTGGCCGGGGTCGAACCGGCACTCCAGAGGAACACGATTTTGAGTCGGGCTAAAAAATGTTAAATTCCCCATTTGTGGAAACCGATATCCCTTAAAAACCATCATATTTCTCCCTCTTTTTGAACCGCGCAATGGGGAAACAAGCAAAAATTAGTCTCAGAACTATGAAAAACCACCAAAAAACAGTAAATTCCTAATCAAATGCCAACCCCAAAGAGAACCACAAGCATAGAATTTCCAGATTCAGTGCCACTATGGTTTGATACTTATATCTTTCCGCTAAACTCCCACAGCCCAAGCGGCCCTTTTGCAGGAATATATTGATCGAGCATCCGCATGTCCTCAATTTCCCAGGCATAGCCGCCAACTCTGTAATCCCCTAAAAACAAGTCGTTCCCTGAAATAACCCGACTATCTTCTAAGACCGCCCAGTTTCCATTGTTTTCTTATATTTTCTAACAGTTTTTCAGCTTACAGACTCCAATTATCATTCCGGTCGGCAGATTATCTTCTGTATACCCATGCTTAGCCAGCAGCTCGGCAACTCCATCCAGTCTACAGGTGGGCTTATCTACTTTTTTGCTCGTATGAATAGCAAGAGGACCCCGATAATGCGTTCTCCAAGTCCTTGTTTCATATTCGGCTTCCCTAAGGACAAATAAGCTTGCCCAAGGCTGGATCATCGACAGTACTTTCATTATTAATCCCCCTGCTCCTGACATCATTAAGTTTGTTAAAAGTTATTATCGATAAATTCTGCTTCTTCATCTGTGTTAAGGATTCCGGTGGCTTTTCCAACAGTTCCATTTTGATACTCCCAAAAGTAGTTATGATCTTGAGCGACGTTGTCAAAGTTTCCTTCTTTCCAACCAGATACGATATTTAACAAATCACCTTTAAGCATGAAATCGCTATCAACCACAATATCGTAAACTGCATTGATGTTTTCGGAATTCATCTCAACTGCTCCCCATTTCTCTTCTGCAATAACTTTTTGATGAGTCATATGGTGCATAACATCCATAACTTCTTCTTGAGTTGAATTTTGGGTAAGACCAGTTTCATCTTGAACTCCACCAATTTCTGAAGTTTGTTCTTCCATATCTTCATCTTTCTTAATATGCCCCGTAACGTCCATGACGGCAATATCACCTGAATTTGGTTTATTATACTTTGCTTCATACTCTTTAGCATTCTGATAAATTGTTATTACCACTGAAATAATTGCTGCTGCAGCTATAAGTCCAAACATTGACCATCTAAATTTATTCATGATAAGTTCCTCCGAGTCATAGTTCGATTATCACTCATTTCAGTTACATCCTTTTATGGATAAGCTAACCATTATTATATTAACATAAACTATTAACAAATAATCTTAAACTATTAAGTAACCATATAGATAGATATAAAATTTTTATCTTATAATAAAAAAATTGAGCATAAGTTATTAATCCTCAAAATCATCTAAATCTAAATTGATTAGATGGGATTAATAAACACTCTGTATTGGCCATTAAACTACTCCCTATAATTCTATATAAAATTTATTGGAAACCAATACAGAGTATCCTGAGACTTCTAAGGATTATATAAATCTTACCAGTTCATTAATTGAACATTGGAATCATTTAATCTTCCTTCAAATATCTCATAAAGATCAATTTGTCCATGCTTCAATTGGCTATTATATAAGGTGTTTTCTAAGCAAGTTCTAAAGTAAACTCCAAAGTTATCTATTTCACGATTTGCTTCTACCTCTTTTAAGACCCTATAACAAACTTCTTTACTCAATCCTTTTAATCGATATTCAAAATTAATTTATTTATTATTTCATCGTTGTTAACCGATTTCTTATTAACAAAATAATTATTAATATTTTTATATTGTTCTTTTTTATTTTTCCTTTTATAAGCTGGTAACTTTTGTACAGGCTTGGATTGCTCTTTTGTTATTGCTAGGGTTACACATTTGTCATAGCTCAAAAAATCTTCAGACTGTTTCTGTGCTGAAGTTCCTTGTTCATTTTCCTCGTTTAGGTCTGCTCTTTTGTCAGAGCTGACAACAACTTTTGGAAGTAAATGCTGCACTATTTTATCTGTGATATGAAAGTACTTCTTAGATGGCGAACCCATGATTACCGATTCGATATATCCTGCATCTTCTAAATCCTTAATTGCTTTCAATTGCTGCCTGTATGATAAAGCTGTTTCTTCTTCCAAAACTCCACTTAGTTAAATAGAAGTACTCTTTACCATCTCGTACAGTTAGCATTTTCTTACTTCCAAAACTTTCATAGCTTGAACATAACTGTCCAAAAATAATTGCTCCGTTGACTGATACTTCATGAGCTAGTTCTTTATTGAACATAACAAACGCATTGCCTCCAAGTATGGATAATAAATTCATGTTCTTTTTCCCCTTTTGATACAGAAAAAGAAACTTGCTAAAATTTAATTAGAAGTTAATTCTTCTGTTTTTTGTGTAGAGATGGTAGAGCCGCCAAACTCATTTGCCATCTCTTTTATTATTAAAAGACACCGAACATTCGTTTGTAAAGTAAAGGTTGGGATATATTACTATATTTTTAATCCTCTTAATGCTCCGTGCAACTTATGCTTTTGCTCCAGATCTTGTCCCCATATATTCACATATCTTTTAGTAACAGTGATATCTATATGACCAAGTAAATGCATTAAAGAGAATGCATCCACACCTGAAACAATCATCCTCTTAGCCATCGTATGTCTAAATGTATGAGGACTAACTCGCTTATTTATCATTGCTTCCTTCCCATACTTAGTAAGCCTAGTTTGAATGCTTTGTCGATTTAATTCTTTATTATCCTGGCTTATGGACAGTTTGGTCGTCTCAACGTCTCCTCTTATCTTTATATATCTGCTTAGCTGCCCTTTTGTCGTTTCAAATAAGTAAACCGTTCTTTCATCTATAACTTTTTATGTAAGAGCAAACTTATCGTAAAGAACACAATGAGGAACATCAAATTATTAAGGGATAGACAAAAGACAATTGAAAAACAATAAAGAAGAAATTGAGAAACTTATAAGGACAATTAGAAAAGAAAAAACGTTTATATCCTTTAGAGATGAAGTAATCATACTTGTTTTCCTAGATACTGGAGTCAGATTGTCTGAACTTGTAGGCATTGAAGTAGATGATGTTAGGGGGAACATTATCATTATTAGAAGAACAAAGAATCTCTTTAGAGCTCTCAACAGGGTATTAATAGTAGTAACTTTCATTAGTTCCTTACTCTGGAGAATTAAGCTTTCTACTTCCTTTTGTACCCATTCAACGAGCTGCTTATTAATTATCTTCTTTGATCCATGAAATTCATTTTTGTAGTATTCAATCGCCGCTGGTCTTAAGTTTCTTAAATAGCAGTCCTTAAAAAGGCTTCATATGCTTCATCATCTGAAATCTTCTTCTTAATAATTCTTAGTTCATCTTCCCGTTAAAGACCTCCTACGCACACGATTCTTAGTTATTTTTGTCGTGTAAAAGACAAAGAAAAAGGCCTCAACAATTAAGTTGAGACCTTTTTTCTATAAGCTTTCATGATACCGGTGGCCGGGGTCGAACCGGCACTCCAGAGGAACACGATTTTGAGTCGTGCTAAAAATTTCATTAGTATATATATCATTGAGAAACCGTGATTTCTCCGTCTATTCGAACGTTAATTGTGGTTTTTCTATTCGTCACTATTCATACGATAATCTAACAATTTACATTATAGTAGTTTTTCCAATTGTTTGCAAGTTTCTGTATATAAAAAAGGCTGTTTTCGTATAGATTGTCGCTTTCTTGAAAAACGAGTGTAGCAAATGCTTATTCCTATTCCAGCTGTCAAAATATTTAACGACTGTTGAAATGACAAAATGAACAAAAAAAGACCTCAAATAAAAGAGGTCATTTCATATTTTGTCTTATATTTTCAGGAATCATAACTACTTCCGTTTTTAAATCAACAGGTTTGAATGTTTCATCAATGCACTCTTTCCAATACTCTAAATGCTTTTTATCTATCCAGTGGTCTGATTCCTGCACACCTTGTCCGCCTTGACCTTGAACAGAGTACCAATATAGATACTCATCACCATTTAGATGTTCTCTAAATATAGTTTCAACATACATTTTTTCGCCTTCAAGGGTTATCAGCACATCATTCATATTTTCGTTTAGAAACTTTAACCATTCGTCTACTCGTTCCGATTTACCTTCCTTAACCCTAAATCTTGTTAGTTCTACATTCATATTTCTCCCCCAATTAATTAGTTATTCTTTTTATATTACATATTTTAGCAGATTTTTGTAAACAGGAAAAAGTATGATAAATAACAACTACCTTACGAAAACAGCCTTAAAAAAAGTAATCAATAAATTAATATTGATTACTTCTTCCTTCTTGCCAATATTTCTTCTATATCCATGAAATGTAATTCAAGCAAACTCATATCAGTTTTTTCCTCATCAATCACTTCTGAAAAAATTTCGTTAAAACGTAGAACTTCAAACTCACCATCAATTACCTTATCCAATTCAAAGAAATCCAGATGTTCATATGCTATTAAAAGTCCATTTATGGCATTTTCCATCCCAATATATCGAGTATTGTTTTTTTCTTTTTCTAACATAACGCTTTCTAAAAAGTAACTGGTACATTCTTTAATATTGAAGTTAACTTCTAATTTATGTGATTTTTGAATCCAAACAACTACTATTGAAGCTAAAACTGTTAAATTATTTGCTACACTTTCAAAGAACTGTTTATTATGGTGAAATCCTTCAATGTTTTTATCTTCATTTGATAAGTTATGTTTATTAAATGTAGTTTCTTCAGGCTTTTTATTGATATCATCATACAAATTTTCTTCAATGTTCTTAACAATATTATTGATGGTATCAACAGTTTCTTTAAGTGATTTGATGTTCCCACTAATATGTGCTACTTCTGATAATTCATTTGTAATCTGTTCAATCTTACTTGCGGTAATGTCCAATTTTTGTGTTGAGTTCTCATATGTACTGCTTTGATAAAAGGAATAAATAATGGCAATAACCGCTAGGAGTATCGAAACAATTGTTCCTGCAAACCCAACATAATCTACAACATTTGTATTATCCGATAAACGTCCCGAAATAATAAATATGATAGCTATTACAAGAAACCCAACTATATAAAAGAAATCTCTTTTATTTGGAAAGTTTTTCATATTTCTTCCCCTTCTTACTACTTAATTATAAATCTGAGGAGGAGGACGTTACCCTTTTTGGATAGCGTCCTTTCATCAATATTAACCTTCGTATTCTTTTACCATAAAGTATTGTACGTTTGCCTTAACAAGAACTAAATCGTCTGTTAACGCTAATACGGGGCTATCTCCATCATCTTCGAATTGGTTTTTAATAGAGTTTCTAGCCCGAATTAGTGAAGTTTCTTCTATTATATGCCCTACTTCTCCGTTAATTAAATGGAATGTTACTTCGTATTGTTTACTCATAATTTTTCCCCCTTAGGTATTTTTTCTCGAACTTAATAATTCTTGTTCTTTTTCCCATGCCTTCAATCTATACATTAACCCTATTTGTTCAGCTAATCCCATATTTTTTTCAGTATAATCTCTAGGCATAATCCATCTAATCAGGTTGTTAAAGTAATCATGAAACATTCTATCAAAGCCAATCAACTTTTCTTTCCAGTCAGTTAAATTTACTTCTTTACGGTTAATCATTCTTAACCTTGAACCATCTAGCCCTATCGGTAGGTATTCATCATTTTCACCTAATCCATCAATAAAAAAAGTACCTCTATGTTTTAGGTAGTTGTATTCTTCTCTAATTTCTTTAGTCTGTTTGTCGTTGAAAAATTCAAAAACGTATTTTGATAGCTTATGTTGCTTATGAAACCATAATTGTAATCTTAAATTTGATTCATTACATTCTTTAGATAGTTGTTCATATTTCTTTTTATCTTGTAGAACTCCGTAGTCATTATCACCAAAAAAGAAATAAAGAACCTGCCATGAAAGGTCAATACTATAATTGTAGTATGCTAGTGAATCAAAAAGAAACTTTGACTTAATGAATTGTGTATGTAAGTAATCATCTTTTGAAATAAGTTGTCCATAATTATCTACATCCATGTAATCAAGAGATACTCTAGCATTAGAAATTTGATAGTACACATCAACAATTTTCACACTAGCTGCAATTACATTCGGTAAATACTTTGAATATTGAACAATCCACGGATTATAATCTAACCAATTAATGATATCGTACTTTTCCCTTAATTCAGCAACATCCAATTACAATCCCCCTAGTTGTTATTCCTTCCACTATTATACAATGGAAGTAATTAAAAAATAAGGGTATGGGGTGTTCTCCTATGAGTTTATTTACTGAAAAGGTAATACAAAACGTTATTTTTAGTTTTCCTAGCCTTTTAAATATCGACGAACAACTAGAACCATTCGAAAAGGAAAAAAGAATCGAAAAATTACGTTGTGACGCTATATTTAAAATCAAAAATAAAAACGAATTTATACTTATAGAAATGAAAAAGAATAATGCTAACTATTCGGATATTGGGCAAGTTATGGAGTATTACTCTTTACTGTTGGATAAAGGGTATAACATTACTAAGGTTTGTTTATTAGCGAAGCATTTTCAAGATGGAATACTATCTGCCTTAAAGTATAGCGGAATTGAAGCACTCGAATATAACGAAGGTTCCATCCAAACAATTATCAATACGGATTACAATGAGAATAATGAAGGGATATATTTAGAACCAATTAACCATAGTGAACACATTGGGGATTTTCCATCTCTTCCACTTAATAAACTTGATAAAAACAATAGAGATTTTATTTGTAAGGAATTCGAGAACTATAAAAATGAATTCAATCAAAAGAACCAACAATATTTATTAGAGATATGGGAATTTACCGTTAAAAAAGGAGGAGGGTGCTATTTAACCTCTATTAAACATAAAGGGAAAGCCATTCATCCGTTTAAAAGTCCCTTTGACTTTATGGCTTCTAAGAGAGGTACAAACGCTTCAAGGTTTGCCGTCTGGAACTACTTCCAAGAAAACTTTGGTGGGATTCCTTATAATAAAATAAGAGTTTGGACGTATAACCCTTTTCGTCCTAATCGTCTAGCACATAGTGAATACAATGAAACTGATTTTATTAACGAGTGTGTCCCTCCAAAATACCGATAACAAAAGGGTTACATTCGAAGGTTAAAATTAATAGAAAAAATTTTTGTAAAGGAATTCTCATTTTAAACATATGGGATTCCTTTTTATGTAACACCCCCGACTTTAAAAATGGTGTACGTATATTCGATAGGCTAGGTGGAGGGCAGGACTACCCCCGTCCCCCATGGTGTACCCTCGTCAATTCTGATTTTACATACAAAATATCAAAACCGTATTCCTATCACTTTCTTACTTATCACTCATATAAAGCCTTATAAAGCCCTATCGTTGTGGGTATTATCTTTATTTACAACTTGTATGTGAAGTCCATAAAGGTACACCATTACAGACGGGGATAACAACGCCCAAAACAACGTCTATTTTTAAAATTAATCAACCTTTATAAACGTCTACAAAACAATTGACCTTATTGTACGTTTGGTATATATTTATCTTATCAATTAACGAAATGGTAGGTATATGCAATGGGAATTGATTTTGGATATATTCGTGTAAGTGATAAACATCAGAATCTCGCTAGACAATTAGAAGCGTTGAAGTCTTATGTAACTAATGAGAAATACATATACAGTGATAAAGCAAGTGGTAAGGACATGGAACGTGAAGGATTTCAAAACCTCTTAAAAGCTATGAGGAATGGCGACACTCTTTACATCAAGTCTATTGACCGATTAGGGCGTAATAAAGAACTGATTAAAAAGTATTTAGAATACTTCAAGAACGAGGGTATTAGAGTTAAAATTATTGACCTACCTACTACTATGCAGGACGTTCCAGAAGGGCAAGAATGGGTTATAGACATGATTAACAACATCATTATCGAAGTCTACACTTCTATAGCAGAACAAGAAAGATTAACAATTAGACAACGACAACAAGAAGGTATCGCGGTTGCCAAGGCACAAGGTAGACATTTAGGAAGACCTGCCTTAGAACTCCCTAAAGAGTGGAGTAAACTATACAAGGAATGGAAAGAAGGTAAAATAACTGCCGTTGCTTTCATGGACACACTAGGAATGAAAAAGGCTACTTTCTATAAGAAAGTAAAGGAGTATGAAAAGGCAGGTTCTAAATAGAAAGATATTAGCACACATTGAAAACACGGGCTTAAATAAAGTCGGTGTTTTTATTTATGTCCTTGTAAAGGATTAACAAAACAATAATAAGCACTTATTTTGTCCCACGTTACTTGTCGTTTCCTCCCTCAAATATAGCTTAACCCCTTTAGTGTCAAGTGTTTAACCTTTACATGTAACAAAACGGATATTCTGATAGTGTTACGTCTTGGGTGGGTTTTAGGTACTTTGTATATTGTCATTAACTCAGTTTGTTTACGTTCGCTACACGGCAATTCTAGGACACTTTTACGATAGGTTACCCGTCAGCTTTAAGTTAATTGCCTTGTAGTGCGTTTCTCAGACACAAAAAATAAGACTATCCCCGAAGGAATAGCCGTCACTTGTTCGTGTATTAAATTAGTCTTACCACACTTTTAAATTACTCCGAAGAGTTTAGTATTCATTCTTCATTTTTAATGATTTCCGCCCTTATATACCAAGGGTTCTAACCCTCTAAAACTGTGGTTATTTACCTCTTTTACTATTCACTTTTCTATATGATTCTTTCCTTGCTTGTTCTCGACAAAAATCCCTGCAATATCTTGTACCTCTCGTAGCTGGCTTAAATATTTGCCCGCAGCGTTTACACGGCTTATATGAGAAGTTAACAACCTCCTTCTTTTCTGCCTCCTGCTTTGGGTCTACGTAAGTATTGAAATAGTCACATTGTATATCTTCTTCTGGAACTACATAACCTCTATAAGTGAATCCAGATACTAAAGGACATTCCGTGTCCCTTATCAAGCACATACCATCTTTATAGTTTGCACAATCATTCTTTACTTTCTGCTTTCTGTTCATTTTAATCTATCCCCTTTTTGTTTTGATAAATAAAAAAAGGCGTGAACATAAAAAGTTCACACCCTAAAAATGAAAAAAATCATTCAATTCCCTATTACAAATATCCCCTAGCCGTAATGCGTAACGGCATATGTAAACGAAAAGGCGGAATTAACCACCGTCCTCTTTAGTGGTTGTATCTAAGTTTCTCTACAATGTGGTTAAATTCTTCGGGTATCTCGTCCCTTTGAAAAACCATATAAAAATCTACTGCGTATTCTTCCCGTGATAACGGAACATGATAGTTAGGGTGTGTCCAACCGCGATTCTTCTTTTCTTCTAACAAAGTAACTACCGCCGATTGAACTTGCCCCATTAACTCATCATACATTTGGTGTCCTACATCTACCCCGTTTTCCTCCATAAGTTCAAGTAGTTCAATATGTGGGGGAACGGGGAATTTTTTCATAAATACATAAAAGTCTTTCATGTTTAGCCCCTCCTTTACAAAAGAAAAGACGACTTATTTTGTCGCCCTTTTGAATTGATTGTTCCTTGCTTCTTGTTGCTTTTGAAGGCTATCTGCTTTACCCGTTACCTTCTTTTGTCTCCTGCTTGTAGCCTTTGGGCTTTTCGCTTTCTTAATCATTCCTTATCCTCCTTTTCAATCGGCTTTAATAGTCCCATAATTTTCGCGTATTCTTCCATTGCTTTAAAGTCACCTTGTATAACTCTTTCGTGTAATTCTTTTAAGTATTGTTCATTCATTATTCCTTATCCCCCTTATTTCTTCGATAGTGCTAACAAGTCCGCCCATGATTTGGATTGTGTAGCTTCTTGATGGTTTCCTTCTGCTTTATCAAATGAAGATTGCTTATTCTTTGCCTTTTCTTGATGTTCTGCTTTAGCTTTATTTCGTTGGACATACCCATAAGACATTTTTGTAACTGGGTCTGCCTTCATTAATTGTTCTTCTGTAAGTTCCTTAGAAAAAGAAGATTCAAACAAGCTATCACCTCTTTTTTCTGCTTCTACTCGATACCCTTCCGCCATTAACGCTTGACTATGTTGTGACGTGTTTTTAGTGCTAATAGAAATAGCAGGTGCTTGTCCTCTACTTACATACGTGTTATACATTTCTAGTGCTTCCTTATCCCCGTTAAATGCCTTTTCTTGAAGTTCGCTAATGTGTAATTTGTTATCCATTATTTAATTCCTCCATTGTCCTTAGTCATTTTCAATAAATCTTCAATCATAATTTCCTGCATTTCTTCTTCGAACAATCTAGCGACTAGTTCTTTAGCTAGTTCCAAACGCTTTAAATCTTTAATGCTATCAATATTTTGTTTAATATGTCCTCTACAATTGTCCTTCTTAACGTTATCTGAAATTACTCGTTCCATTATTTATTTCCCCCTACTAATTCTTTTTCTACGCCTTTATTTACTCGACAATCCTTACAAAGAGAAGAATATTCTAGCGTGGTTCTTACCTTGTCGAAGTCCTCGGTCAATTTGATTTGTGAACAACCATGACATAATTTAGATACGATTTTATTAGTTTCTTCATGAACAAAAATAACTACCTTACGCATTCCCTTCAAACTCTCTTTCTGCTTCTTCTAATGCTTCCATGTCCTCTACACTTCGAATGTTTTTAATGAATAAGGCTATAATGTCGTCCTGCTTCTTTCGTATCTCTTTACCGCGTTCATATGCTTCTACAACGTTCATGTTTTCAATCTCCTTTTTGAATAATCTTTTACAATAAAAAGACGGGGAAGTTTGTCGTCCGTTCCCCGCCGTGAAGTGTCTTTTTTTAATTGTGGGTGAGTGAATTATTTCTTAAATTTATCCTTGTTCTTCATTGTTACGGATGATACTTTACGGTCTACAAATGCTTCTCTTATTTCGTCCATGTAAACTAGTGGAGAATAATGATGCCCGTCCATTTGATAACGTTGGTTAAGATGTAACTGGAAGTCGTATCTAGGGTCTTTATTTTTAAGCCCTACGCGTTTTTCTACCTCTCGGAACGTTTTCCAATACTCGGAATCGTACTTAGCTTTCTTCTCTTTGTACTCGATAATCTTGTTAAGATAGGCTATTTTTAATTCGTTCATTTCGTCGAATAACTTATTAAAGTCCTCTCGCTTATCCTTAGTGAAGTCGTTACGTTCTTGGTCAATTGCATCCCTTTGCTTCTCTAGTTCGCTTTTTAAAACTCCGTCTAGTTGGCTTAGTTGGAACTCTGCTTGTTTAAGTTCTGCCCTAACCTTCTCTAAGTCGGTAGATAGTTTTTTAGTAGGTTCTTTGTCCTCTAAGATAGCTTGGTTAAAGTCATCTTGTACGGCTTGATACATTAGCCTTGCTTCTTCGTGAAGGGTTGCTACCCGTTCCGTTAGCTTCTCGCGTCGTTTCTCTACCTTGTCCAATACCTTGTTAACGTGTTTTACTGCGTCCCCTTTAAATAGTCCCATGTGTGAACCTCTCCTTTTTTCCAACAATTACTTAACCCGCGTGATATGTGTCGTAGACTTTCCTAGTCTCTCTTTAATGTCGTCTAACATTTCTTGTGAGATTGTCGTTTTTAGTTCGCTTTCGTCCTTAGTTGTTATCTCTTGTTTCTGCGGTGCTAGTAGTCCGTGAATCTTTGCATATAGTTCCATATGTTTATATGAACCCTTTAACGCTTCTCTATCTAACACTTGAAAATACTTCGGTTTACTATTAGCAGACAAGTCTAATAAATACTTATCATGTAAGTGCTTGCCGTGGTCTGTTTCTTTCCATGTGTATAGTGTCTTTCGGCTGATACCGTGAGACTTTGCGATGTCCTCCATTGTCTCGCCGTCATAGGAACGCCCGAAGTAATCTTTTAGAATCGCAATTTGTCTTTTGTCTAATCTTGCGTCTTTTCTCATTCATCAAACTTCCCTTCGTCGTGTTCTACAATTAACTGAATGCTTGCTAGTTGTTGGTCGGTTACTCCTAATTGTCTTAATCCTCGTAGGATTCTAATTTCATTCCATCTTGATAGGCTTCGTCGTTCCCGTTCAATCTTGCAAAGATAATCGGGTTCAATGTCTACCGTCTTTGCGAAATCTCTAGGTCGTACGTCTTTCATTTGTCTAGCCATACGAATAACCTTGCCCCGCAATTTGAATTCAACTTCCTGCATGTCCTCAACTCCTTTATAGTTGTTTGTATTTGTTAAGGTATTTTGTTACCTTTTAGATTAAAAATAAGAAGGAGGGACAAACGAACGCCCCGCCTATATAACATGAAAAGAGATTATTAAACACGTCGCAGAATAGGAACTAATCGGATTAAAAGTTCCTACCTATTAGCATTGTAGAAGCCCTTTTTACAAGTGCGATTATCAAAGTTCACAATTTGTTCAAAAATATGATTAACCGCTGCTACTCTTTAGCTGGAGTTTTCCACCTCAATTTGTGACATTTATAAACAAAAAAAACCACGAATCCAATTAAGGAAACGTGGGTTTACTTTGCGTCAGAAAGTAGATTTTAAAAGACGAAATATACAAACACACCAAAAAGCAATAAAAAAGAAAGCAACTGCTTAATTTTGTTAACTGATAAATCCATATACAAATAAACTCCCCTACTCAAACCCAGGGCAGGGACTTGGATAGGGGAATATATTCATTGGAAATATAAGAAAACGACGGGAATCATATCCCCGCCGAATTCTTAGTATCATGTATTTAATATTTGTAAACAAAGAATGATTAATTCTCTTTGTAAATAATTAGTTACGAACGAAGTGAGTAACACGCCGTAGGCGTAATACTTCTTTTTGATTCTTTAAACAAAGAATAGACTTATTCATTAAAACCTTATCGGCTTCGCCGAGGCTAACGCCATTATAACTCAAACAGTTTGTTTATCGTATATCTCTATATATAAGGCATTGTAAGAGGGCAAAATACAAGTGCGACATGAAAGTTTTTTTAATCCAATTTCTAAAAAACGGCTGAATCCCTTGTCCCCCAACGGTTCTAGCAATTGTTAAGTTTTTGTGACAAGCCTTAGTAACACTTGTAGGAAATTAATACCATTTGTAATTATCCTTTATCTTAGCAAAGTGTCTTGTGATTGGTTAGTTCTAAAAAGCCTAATAAATCAACTTTTGTTAACCTAATCAACCACAAGATTAACAATACACTTTCTATGACTTTTTATTAATAAATTAAAAAACGTGAATGCCAGTAATTTCGTAATACATCTTTTTAATATCTATATTTCCATTTCCATGTTTAATAGCTTCTTGTACTCGTAATTGAAGTTTTAATAACGGAGATATATCATAGGTGTCTTTATCTACTTGCTTAAATAGACCTTTCTTAACCATATCGTTTATTGTTTCGTGTATTTCATTTTTTTCATGACCGAACATTTTAGCTATTTTGTTTACATCTACTAATGTTACTTTGATTTCATGTTTATTAGCCATAATAAAATCCCCCTCAATAAAAAATAATCACTTCTTTATAATAGGGGATTGAAGACTATTGTCAATATATACCAAATTACGAATTACGGTATTACACTAATTCATTTGCTTTTCTTTATCTTGTCCATTTTTCTTTGATATTCGTATGTGTGAAACAAAAAATCCGCAACTATTTTAGCTGAATTTACTACCTCTTTCAATGGTTTTTGAGGTTCTTGGTTACTCGGGGCAAGGTTCAAGTGATTACGTACATCTTTTAATAGTTCTGGTAAAGGCGGTTTATCTTCATTTTCTTTTCCTTCGTTATTAAATATTATCTCTTTACATACTCCTCCAATTAGAGACCTTGCGTTAAGAGACAATAAAAATAAGACACCTTTTCAGATGCCCTATGTAATGCCATTTTATTTTTTTCTGTTTTTCTTTTTACTATCTCTAGATTGATTCCGCTTCTTCTTTTTTGCCCCTTTACTTTTCGCTTTACTAGTACTCTTATTAATCCCATTTTGTCTTAATTCTGGATTATAGTGCTTTCTAGTTATACCTTTCTTTTCAAAATAAATCTCATCAAATACTGTTGCAAAATCCGGGTCAAAACCAAAGAACTTTTCTTCACTAGCGTTTAAAGATTGCAAACTTCCATTTTCTAAGAAGTAGCCAAGTATCTCTAATTCATCTGAAGCAACTAAATACTTATGCAATTCTTCTCTTTCATGCAAGTATTGAATAAATGAATTTATGCTACCTTTTTTATATATGATTCCATCCAAAGCAGTTTCTAAATCATATAAGTTACAAGCCCACGGATAAGGTTCTTCTTCTGGCTTTTCAAGTAAGTATGATAAATTCGTGGAAAGTATCCCAAAATCTTCTGCCGTAACTACAAGTATAAACACTTTTTTTATTTTGTCTTTTTCTATCCTTAGTAATTCATTACCATTTGAATCGAATAAGATTGTCTCTTTTTTTGATAGAATGAGATTCTTTAAATTTAATCCCTGATTATATCCTTTTTGGATACCACCATCACTTCTAAAGTCTCTTTTGATTCTTTTATAAGCTTTATCTGGGTCTCTAAAGGGTTCCTTCACTTTAGAAGCCTTAACTTCCACTATAAAAACTGTATCTCCATATTCAATTAGCAAATCATGTTCATTCTGTGATTTGTTGTTTTCAAAAACTGAAGTATAGTAATTAGCTGAATCCTTAAATACACCTTGGAAAATCTCTAATGTTTTTTCTTCAGACTTCTTATCTCTATTTTTATAGAATCTTTCTTTATATTCACTACTCTCTAGTAAAGAAGTAAGTTGAATTTGTATAGCGTGTAAAATTTGTACACACATAGGAACAAATAATAATTTATCAGACTTCCTCCACATTGGGGAAGTTTCAAAAGGATTTTTTTCAGTATAATAAAAGAAACTACTATCTTGTCGTATCATTGAAAATAGGCTAACAAAATTCTTGGTTATTTCTTCTCCAAACTCATAACTTAAATCTTCTACTTTAACCTGGTGGATTAGTTGAATCTCCTCACCTAACTTAATAGTATTTGGAAGGTAAAGTTCTTTCTTTGCTTGTTCAAAAGAAACTTTCTTCTTTTCCATATATTTAAAAAACTGTTCTCGTTCTACCTTTGCTTTATATTGTAATTTTTGTATGTTATCAAATCTATTTTTCAAATTATCTCTAATGAAAGTATATATTCTTAGAAGTTCATCAACACTCATTCCTATTTGTTCTTGAATATATTCATTGAAGGGAGTAAACCATACTCTAATTCTATCCTCTGCTTGTTCTTCAAACGTAAGTGAATTGGTATTAAAATAATTTAAAAAAACTGGCATGCTTATTTTTCTAGCTTCTAACCAATGGTCATCTACATTGTCTATTCCTTCTCCGTCCCTTGGAAGAAATATTTCAGCATAACAATCAGTAATTTCATTAAGAATTGTTTTAATAATTTCTAATGGAGGTTCCTTTTTTGTCAAAATACTATTATCTTGTGTAGACAATAATAACCCAATTAAATATAAGTACTGTTTAAAAGGGGAATTCAATTGAGTTCTTTCGGAAATATTTTCATTTATATTAACTGTAATACCAAAATCATTAGCAACAAACCCTATTAAATCTTCTGTATTAATATCTCTAAGTATTTCCTTTAAAGAATTAATTTTAGATTCTATTTCACTATAAACGTCAACACTCATATAATAAGCACCTACCCCTATTAATTCAACTGAACTGATATATTGCTTATTATACTAGAAATTTTTAGTAAATGGTTGACTCTATGTTTTTCCTAAATCTGAATTAATCAGATTGATTAGGAAACGTTGGTCAGAAGAATGACTACCTTGTTAAGCACTCAAAAAATTAATGAGTACAACAAGTAGTCGTTCATTGTCCTGAATTGAACCGAGTTGTTGAGGGTTCCGCAGTATCACCTTGTTTGAACGTTGTACTTTCATACACAACAGACTTTTTACACGTTATGCTTGTCCAACGTGCCGAATGTTATCGTTTGTCTGTTGCTACCTGTGCCGTAACACACCAAGCAACCAACCGAACCGTTAATGGTCGTTCTCACCTAGTAACCACAAGCAAACAAGGAAAGCTTTTAATGTGGCTACAGTAGAATTTATCTGCAACGGCTTCTACCTAGACCTTTCAAGGTTAGATTAACGTCGTATTAGTCGGCAATCCACGACGGGATAACCTGCATAGCTGCTAAAAAAGGCACTACTTAATAAGCCTTGCATACACGAATTTTTTTCGATAATATGTAAAGTAGCTAAACGGTTTATCCGTATTTAGTTAATATGGTTTTTTTAAGGTCACGCGTTGCACCGCGTGGCTTTTTCTTTTATCTTCTTTTCTTTAACACCTTCAAAGGTGAAAAATCCTTATGTCTTTCTCTAACGTCATTTCCGAATAGGTTTACATAGGTCTTAACTATTTCCATACTTGTATGTCCTAGAATGGTCTGGAGTTCGAATATATTAGCCCCTTGTTGAACGCTTAGTTTTGCGAACGTATGGCGGAATGTATGAGGACTACAACGAACGTCTTTTATTTTGGCTTTCACCCCGTATATGTCGATTCGTTGTTGTACTGACCTTCTTAACAAAGGTGTCCCGTCAATCGTTACAAATAAATCATCACATTCAACAAGTCCCCGTATGGAGATATACTTTCTTAATTGCTTCTTCATTTCATTTTGAATGGGCACTAGGCGTTCTCTATATGTCTTAGCGTTTCTTATCCTCAACAAGCTATCTTCCCATTGAATATCAGCTAGTGAAAGCCCTACAAGTTCATTTACACGTATTCCAGTTTCAAGGAAAACCATCATTATCGTATAGTCACGTACCCCCGTAAAAGTCGTTAAATCTGGTTGATTGAACAAAGTATTTAATTGTTCTTTTGAGAACGTAGGAATAACATGTTTCCTATCCTTTAATAAAGTGATGTTCTCCATTGGATTCTTTGGTATGTGTTTCTTCTTGTATAGGAAGTTGAAGAATGAACGTAGCCCGCGTAATCGGGTATTGATTGAAACAATCTTAATCCCTTTGTAAGTACGCATATAACGGATTACATTTTCTTGGATATGTTCTTCCGTAACGTTATACGGCTTTAACTCTCTCGTATCTATCCCTTGTTCTTCTAACTGATTAAGAAACGCTTGTATCTCATTCTGATAATACTTAATCGTAAACGGCCTTAAATTTCGTAAATCGCAATCATCAAGAAAGAATTGTAACGCTTCTTTAAATGTTTCTGCATACGACTTCTCACTTTTTCGGACGATTGATAATTCACGGTCATTAAGATTGTTTTTACGTCTTGCCATATGTAACCTCCCTTCGAACCTATTCGCACGATTAATTCACACGATTAGAGACAATAGGAAAACACTAAAAACTAACGTATTTTAAACACAAAAAAACGTTTCCCACAATGTGAGAAACGTTGATTTGACGGTATATTCACGGTTAATTGATGATATACCTAACGAAATAATTGATACCGGTGGCCGGGGTCGAACCGGCACTCCAGAGGAACACGATTTTGAGTCGTGCGCGTCTGCCAATTCCGCCACACCGGCATGTATGTTGGAGGCGGCAACCGGAATCGAACCGGTGGTAAAGGTTTTGCAGACCTCTGCCTTACCGCTTGGCTATGCCGCCAACGTTTTTTGGAGCGAAAGACGGGATTCGAACCCGCGACCCCAACCTTGGCAAGGTTGTATTCTAC